>JAOUGF010000010.1 GCA_029857925.1 Gammaproteobacteria bacterium | reverse complement strand
CGCGCAAACTGCCTCTTTTACACTGCAGTACGGTACAAATATAAAAACGTTTAAGAAATCCAGCGTTTCACTCGGACGCGAAGACGGTGTAGACTTTGTGATAAAGCATCCCAGTGTGCAGAAAAAACACGCGGAGCTATACGCTTCGGGTGACCGATACGGTATCCGTGACCTCACCGGTACCCGTGAAATCTACCTCAATCGGCGTGTTATAAGTGCAGATACTCTTTTGAACGACAACGATATTTTGATGTTGGGCGATCAAGGGCCTCAACTACGTCACCTTGGGGGGGGGCGATTTGTCGAGGTATTAGAACAAACTACCAAAGAAGAAATAACACTTTCGACTCCCCCCACAGAAATTGAAACACATCGCGCCTTCCAGGATGATAGCGCTGGCAAGGGCGGATTTTTCAAGAATCTTTTTAAAAAATAAGACCGCGCGTATAGCGAATACAAGGACGGGCAAGCAGTCAATGTGCTGGGGGCGAACATACCATCCTTCTGCTGACACCCGTCTAAGGTTTACACGCGTGGAATGTGGCCTTGGAGTAAAAAATGTTACGGCATATCGGACGGTATGAAATCGGGGAAATTCTGGGCAAAGGTGCGATGGCGATTGTTTACGCCGCCCACGACCCCAAAATTGATCGCACCATCGCCATCAAGGTTCTGAAACCGGAACGCTGTGTGGATGAGGAATATCGCACGCGGTTTGTGCGCGAGGCGCGCGCGGCGGGCGTACTTTCACACCCGAACATCGTGACGATCTATGACGTCGGCGAAGTGGAAGACGTCCCCTACATGGCGATGGAACTGCTGGCCGGAGAACCGCTCGACGAGGTCATGAAGGGCACAAAGTTCAGCTTGAGCCAAGTATTAAAAATCACCATACAAGTCGTTGAAGCCCTCAATTACGCGCATAGCAAGGGTATCGTGCACCGCGATGTCAAACCCAGCAATATTATTTGCGTCAACAACTCGCTGACTGTAAAGATCACCGACTTTGGAATCGCCCACCTCGCGGGCGGTGACGCAACCCACCAAACGCAGATGGGCGAGGTATTGGGCACGCCTCAATACATGTCGCCGGAACAAGTGCTCGGTAAACAGGTGGATGCGCGTGCAGACCTCTTTTCTGTGGGCGTCATCATGTACCAGATGTTGACGGGTGAAAAACCGTTCAAGGGTGAAACGCTCGCCACGTTGCTGTTTCAAATCGCGACCGAAGATCCTATGGATGTCGGGCAACTCGATCCCAATATCCCCAAGTCGGTTCGCCATATCGTAGACAAATTGCTAAAAAAACAACCTGACAAACGTTATCAAAACGGTCAAGAACTGTTGCATGCACTTAAAAATGTTTTAGACGATATCGAACGCGGCCACACCAGCGAGTCATCACGCCTTGTCCCCTTACGTTATCGCTGGGCCGCAATGATGGCGGGTATTGTGGCGGCGGTGATGATCGTCAGCGGTACATTTTTGTATCAAAAGCAGTACCGCGCATTGATGGAACAGGTATTGAGCTTCGGCAGTTCGTTAGTCAAGTTTGCCTCAGTGGAAAGTGCCGAGGCCATGCTCAGCCAGGATTGGACCCAGATTGAATTATTCGTAAAGGACGCGGTTGAAAGACAAGAATTCGCCTACCTTACCGTCATTGACCACCAAGGTATCGTGCGCGGGAGCAATGACAGTAAATTGCTAGGCAAACCCGCCGTTGCACTCAGCAATCAACCGACAATTTCGCACCTTACCGGGGTTGATGTGCGAGACGTGCAGGTGGAAGGCATTGGTTCTGTTCTGGATTTTGACGCCCCCATTCTATTCCAAACGCGTGAAATCGGTCGCATACATTTAGGTCTACCTAAAACGCCGCTTAATGACGTTGCCAGGCTAACCATCATAGTGCTTATCGTGCTATTGTTTTCGACGATCGCTGCGGTCGCGGTTGTCGCATTCTTTTTCGGAAAAAATCTTGGGAAGCCCATAGAACAATTGCTTAAAGGTCTGCGCGAAATCGCTGACGGCAATTTTTCGTATCGGATAGGCGCAACGCGCAAAGATGAGTTTGGGATACTCATCACCCAATTTGATAAACTCGCCGATAATCTACAAAAACGCAATGAAACGCGCTGAGTTGAAACCACGCTTGTTTCAATTGGCAAGTGTGCTACTGGTACTCAGCGCGTGCGCGTCGCCCTTGCCCAAGGCACCCCCGCTGTTCGTGAATTCGATGAAGACCTCTGTCCTCGCCACCAACCAACGGTTTGTCGTGGTGCGCACAGGGGAAAATGAAACATTTTCGTCGCTCGCTCAAACTTATCTGGGAAGCGCGGATCGTGGAGAGGAAATCGCTGATTTTAATCAAATGACCGCCCTGTCCAGCGGGCAGGTGGTCGCGATTCCACAATACCGAACGCGCATTCCTGGACTGTCGCGACAAGGCGTGCAAACCATCCCTATACTTTGTTACCACCGTTTCGGAAACGGTGGCGGTAAGATGTCTGTAAGCGCCGAAGCGTTTGCCGCGCAACTCGCCTATTTGCGCCAGAATCACTACACGGTCGTAGCGCTGGACAACCTGTTGGAGTTTCTGGAGGGTAAACGTACCCTTCCAGATCGTTCAGTTGTGATCACCATAGACGACGGCTACCGCTCAACCTTTGAAATAGCGTACCCGCTATTGAAAAAATTTGCATTTCCCGCAACCGTTTTTTTGTACACGGATTTCGTCGGTGCAAGTGACGCCCTTTCATGGCCGCAGATGAAAGAGATGGTGGATTCTGGTTTTATTCTTATCCAACCGCATACAAAAACCCACACTAACCTTGCGGTACAATACGCACATGAGACGCCTGAGGCCTATCTAAAGCGTATAGAAAGTGAGATAGACCAATCTGGCGATCTGATATCGCAGCGCCTGGGTGTAAAATCGTCGATATTCGCTTACCCCTACGGCGATACCAATGAAAAAGTTGTGCAGCTATTGCAACGCAACCACTATGCACTGGCGGTGACCGTTCAAGCAGGCACCAACACACCTTTTGCGCCCCCTTATATGCTAAAACGCACCATGGTTTATGGCGATCAAGATATTCAGGAATTTTCCAAGGCATTGGTCATATTTCGAGAATTCAGCAGTAACTAGACATAGGCTGTAGATGAACACACCGTTGACACTGCTAATGGCCCGACTAAGCCCGTCTTGGCGCCTAACGTACCTGCTAGGCGCCACCTTTGCACTCGTTGCATTTGCCTCGGGGTGTGCAAATTTACGCCACACCATAAATTTTAAAAAAGCGAATAACGCGCAGGTGTTATCAGACGACGGCGCGGAAAGGGCATTCATCGCGCGCGCAACCGAGGCGAAAGCGAAAGGGGAACACGCGCTCGCGCTCGCGAACTGGGAGATTGCAGCCCTGTTAAGGCCCAACAATGATCAGATTCAACATGCGTTACGTGATGCTCGCCATTTAATTATCAACCAAACTGAATTCTATTTAAAGGAAGCCAATCAAGCGCAACATGACGGCAAATATGACGTGGCTGAAGTCGCCTTATTGAATATATTGCGCTACGATCCTGAACACAGTGAGGCGCATCGCCGATTGCGGCATTTGGAACTAACGCAGGCTAAAAATCTTGAAGTAGCCAAACTTGAAAGGACGCGCCGCTTTTACCTTGGCCCGAATGGCGGCGTCCCGACAAGCACGCCTATGATGGGCGCTGAAAATCCACATCAGTTGGGTATCGAACTCTTTGAGCAAGGAAAATTTGATGAGGCGATTGGCGAATTCAAGGCACAGTTACAGCGTCATCCCAGGGATCGCAACACTAAACACTATATCGCACAAAGCTACTTGATGCTTGCCGAAGAGCAAGAAAAAGACGGCAGCCATGAAAAGGCCTTAAAAAGTTATGCGTTAGCCAAACAATATGGCGCATTGGATTCCAGTAGCTATGAAAAACGCTCTGAAGGCGTCAAGCAGAAACTCGCCGACAACTATTATAACCAGGGGCTTACCGCATTTCGCGATGATATCAACAATGCCGTCAGATTGCTGGAAATGGCGCTAAAATTCAACCCATCTCACGCGGCTGCGGCGTTAAAACTAAAACAAGCAAGGACAATGCAAAAAAATCTACTCCGCTTCGCCAATTGATAGCATTCTTGTCCTATTTATTAATCCGGTATCGAAATATATTGACTTACCCCTCTCCCCTAAGAGGGCACAAGCCCCGCGAAGGTGGAGGGAATTTTTTCAGACTTATTACGATGCCGGGTTAATAAATGCGGGCGGTGCTTAACTGCTTTCCCAAAAGGGGAAGAATAGCATCTCAAATAAAAAAGATAATCGCGACAACTACGCCTTTTGTCGCATGTGCGGAAATAACAAAACATCGCGTATTGACGGAGAATCCGTCAACAACATCGCCAAACGATCTATGCCGATGCCCTCACCGGCGGTGGGCGGCATCCCATGTTCCAGCGCGATAATATATTCCTCATCAAAAAACATCGCCTCTTCATCACCAGCCTCTTTCTCTTCCACTTGCTTACGAAAGCGCTCGGCCTGGTCTTCGTAGTCATTCAACTCCGAAAAACCGTTCGCGATCTCACGACCCGCAACGAAAAATTCAAAGCGATCCGTCACAAACGGATCGTGGTCGTTGCGCCGCGCCAACGGTGAAACTTCAGTGGGATATGCGGTGATAAAGGTGGGATTTATCAGGCGGTGTTCAACCGTTTTTTCAAAGATTTCTATTTGCACCTTGCCTAAGCCGTAGTGCGGCTTCAAAGGAATTCCGAGTTTTTCCGCCAATGCGCGCGCCTCAGCAATGCTCTCCAACTGTGTAGCAACAACGCCGGGGTTGAAATGGAGTATCGACTCTTTTACCGTCATACGCGCAAAAGGACTGCCAAAATCCAAACTTTCCCCTTGATAAGTAAACACCGAATTACCTACGACATGCTGCGCAAGACCACGCAACATTTTTTCAGTGGTGTCCATCAGGTCGCGGTAGTCCGCGTAGGCCTGGTAGAATTCCAACATCGTGAATTCCGGATTGTGGCGCGTGGACACGCCCTCATTACGAAAATTGCGATTGATTTCATACACCCGCTCAAACCCCCCGACGACAAGGCGTTTCAAATAGAGCTCAGGTGCAATGCGTAAAAACAATTCCATGCCTAAGGCGTGATGATGCGTGCGAAACGGCCGCGCCGTAGCACCGCCGGGTATCGTTTGCATCATCGGCGTTTCCACCTCGATAAACCCATCGTCATTCAAAAAATTACGGATGTAGGACACGATTTGTGAACGCATACGGAAGGTGCGACGCACATCCTCGTTGGTAATCAAGTCCAAATAGCGGCGACGATAACGCATTTCTTGGTCGGACAACCCGTGAAACTTACTCGGCAACGGTCGCACGGCCTTCGTCAGCAGACGCACATTGTCGGCCTTGACGGAAAGCTCGCCGGAATTGGTGCGATACATCACACCTTCTACCCCGATAATATCCCCCAAGTCCCATTTCTTGAAAATTTCATACGTCCCTTCCGGCAGTCCATCACGCGTAATATAGGCCTGCATTTGTCCAGACATGTCTTGAATATGGGCGAAACTCGCCTTACCCATCACGCGACGCGTCATCATACGGCCAGCAATGGCTACACGTATGGGGTGGGCCTGTAACGCGGCGGCATCATGTGCCGCATATTCCGCATGCAATTCGCCACTCATTACGTTGCGTCGAAAGTCGTTTGGAAACGCCAAACCTTCTTCACGCAATTGCGCCAATTTAGCACGACGTTGCGCAATGAATTCATTTTCATCCACTTCAGAAATTTGATCTGCCGGTTCTTGCGTTTTAGACATAACTGCGCCCGTGAATACCTTATAATCCGCTTTTTAAACTGGCCTCGATAAACTGATCGAGGTCACCATCCAACACGGCCTGGGTATTGGCGGTTTCCACCCCCGTGCGCAAATCCTTGATACGCGATTGATCCAACACATAAGATCGAATCTGACTGCCCCAGCCGATTTCCAATTTCGTGTCTTCCAACGCCTGCTTTTCCACGCTGCGCTTTTGCAATTCCAATTCGTACAACTTGGCCTTCAACTGTTTCATCGCTGATGAGCGATTCTTGTGCTGAGAACGATCGCTTTGACATTGCACAACGATGCCCGTAGGCACATGCGTTATGCGGATTGCCGAGTCGGTGCGATTGACGTGCTGCCCGCCCGCACCTGACGCACGATAAGTGTCGACGCGCAAGTCCGCCGGATTGATATCGATGTTGAAATCTTCATCCACTTCAGGTGAAACAAAGACCGATGCGAACGATGTATGGCGACGATTGCCGGAATCAAAAGGAGATTTGCGTACCAGACGATGGACACCGGATTCCGTACGCAACCAGCCGTAGGCATAAGGGCCTTGTATATGTATAGTCGCGCTTTTAATGCCCGCGACCTCTCCCGCCGAGGCCTCGATCAACTCCGCGGCAAACCCACGTTTTTCACACCACCGCAAATACATGCGCAACAAAATTTCAGCCCAATCTTGGGCCTCGGTGCCGCCAGAACCCGATTGGATGTCCAAATAACAGTTGTTGGGGTCCATTTCACCGGCAAACATACGGCGAAACTCAAGGTCCATGACCAATTTCTCGACGTCGTCCACATCGACGACGACCGCACGCACTGTCGCCTCATCATCTTCAGCGGCGGCAAGATCGAGGAGATCGTGCGCATCGGTCAGGCGGGCGGTGATACCCTGAATATTGTTTACAATGGCCTCAAGTTGGGCACGTTCTTTACCTAAGGCTTGGGCACGCTCAGGATTGTCCCATACGTTTTGGGCCGCCAGTTCCCGGCTTACCTCGACTAAGCGTTCTGCCTTGACGTCGAAGTCAAAGATACCCCCTCAGAGACGCGACGCGGCCCTGTAGATCTTTGACCTTACTGTAGATCGGATTGAGTTCCAAGGTTTACCCAGCCTGCGCAAAGCGGTCTATCATACACTAACACGCAGACAAGGAAAACGCCTCAGCCGAAACGTTGGGGATCTATTCTTCAAAAGAACGTTTAACGCGGGTAATCACCTGGCGATCCCGACGATTAGGACGTCGATACGGGTGGATGTTGGTCGCGGTGTATAACCGTTCTTCGCGCTGTTTATCACGCACTTCACGGCTTTCCTGGGTTTCTTCATACAATGCGTTGGCGGCAGTTGCGGGGCCACGCCGACCGGTCAATGACTTCACCACGACAACACGTTGGCCGCTGCCCAAGGTGATCGCGATGGTCTCCGCAAGCACTACCGGCTTACCGGGTTTTACACGATGACCATTAACATGCACTTTCCCGCCACGAATCGCCTCGGCGGCCAATGCTCGGGTCTTGAAAAAACGCGCTGCCCACAACCACTTGTCTAAACGTACCAATTGTTTATCTTTAGACTTAGGAATTTCCATAAAAGCCGCAAATTCGTCTTCAGACAGCTCTACCTCATCGATTTCGCTATCTTCATCCAATACGTCTAAATCCTCACTCATGGCGCGAAGTCCTATCATTTAACTCGGATTCGTTTATCATAGTTCAGCAACACCGCTATGGCAACCATCTTTGGCTTTTTGCACTCACTTAGTGGAATAGACGCTGCTTTTCGCGTGTATTGGTAAGCCCAATCTAACCGGTTGGTCGCCAAAAAGCGACATTGCGGAACATCAGCTTTCGTTAAGACGCTATCCATTTTACAATGGCTCCATCGCAGTTAAACGTAGTTTGCTGCAATGGGTTGACCTAAAGGGTAGCAGATGGCAATAGAAATCGAACGTAAATATCTCATACTTAACGAAGACTGGCGCGCGTCGGTCACGCACGCCGCGCAGTACCGCCAGGGTTACCTCACCCAATCCGGCCCGGCATCCGTTCGGGTACGTATTGAGGGCCGTCGCGCCTTTATTAATATCAAAAGTGCGACTTTGGGCATTTCCCGCACCGAGTTTGAATACGAAATCCCACTGTTGGACGCTGACCATTTGTTATCCCACCTTTGTATAGGCCCAACGATAGAAAAAACCCGCTATTTCGTCCCGTTCGGCGGGAAAACTTGGGAAATCGACGTATTTTCAGGCGAGAACGCCGGCCTAGTCATCGCTGAAGTGGAGTTGTCAGATGCGCAAGAAGCGATTGCACTTCCGCCTTGGGCGGGGGCCGAAGTGTCGGATGATCCACGCTATTACAATGTAAGCTTGGTTCAACATCCCTATTGCAGTTGGCAACGATGAGATTACCTCCACCGCGCCAAAACCGCCCGCAGATCACAGCCTGCGCACACTGCAAGTTATTTTTTTCACTACGATTTTTACGCGAACAATTAAAGTTTTGCGATCCCTTACCGCTACCGTATGAACACCCTGTACGTAGACAGTGTGGTACGGAGGCAGAGCGGCGCAACGTTGGAATTGCGTGGCATAGT
This sequence comes from Gammaproteobacteria bacterium, assembly GCA_029857925.1. Classification (GTDB taxonomy): domain Bacteria; phylum Pseudomonadota; class Gammaproteobacteria; order S012-40; family S012-40; genus CAKKRP01. The sequence goes on along the minus strand of JAOUGF010000010.1, from coordinate 5,661 downwards.
GGAATCGCTACTGCGAGATTGACCGTATGAATATGCGTAACCCTGTAGGACGATGGCTATTAATTGACATTTCGCGGCAAATTCTCGAGTTGCATGACGATCAAACGCTCATCGCGCAATACTCGGTATCCACCGCCCTAAACGGCCCGGGTGAACGCGCTCAAAGCGGTTGCACGCCACGTGGCGCACATATCGTACGCGCAAAGATCGGTGGCGGCCAACCTTTGGGCGCGGTGTTCATAGGCCGTAGACCGACGGGGGAAGTATATAGCACCGCATTGCGTGCCTCGCAACCGCAGCGCGATTGGATTTTAACGCGAATCTTATGGCTATCAGGCACACAACCGGGGTTCAATCGTCTTGGCAATGTCGATACTATGCGCAGATACATATACATCCACGGTACGCCCGATGAAGAGCCGATGGGCGAGCCGCGGTCGCACGGTTGCGTGCGCATGCGCAATTCGGACATTATGGAATTATTCGATAAGATACCCGTTGGCACCCCCGTGCGCATTGTCACTACACTCACCGAGACTTAAACGCCATGACGGATGAACTCGACACCAGTTTGAGTTCACAACTACGTCAGTTACAAACACTGGTGGAACTCTCGGGCGTAATAAATTCATCGTTGGATATCTCTGACGTGCGTAGACGCGCCATTGAAGCTGCCACGCTGTTAACCAATGCCTCGGCCGCGAGCCTGTTATTTATCGACGAAGAAACCGGCGGTCTGTATTTTGACGTGGCCCTGGGTGATCGCGGCGAAATGGTAAAAAATGTACAAGTCCCGCGCGGTCAAGGTGTCGCCGGTTGGGTGGTAGACCAAAAAATCCCCGTCATAATTAATGATGCCCAGCATGATCCACGGGTATATAAAGGTGCTGATAAAAAAAGCGGCTTCGTAACACGCAACATGCTGTGTGTACCGGTGGTGACTAAAACGCGCTTAATAGGCGTGTTGCAGGCGATCAATAAACGCACCGGCGACTTTACCGCCGCAGACCAAAGTTTGTTGGTGGCATTGGCCAATCAAATCGCGGTTGCGATGGAAAATGTACGCCTATACGATGAAGTGAAAGACAATTTTTATTCGGTTGTCCACGTGCTCGGCGAAGCCACCGAAAAACGCGATCCGTTCACCAACGGACATGCCAAGCGCGTCGCGAATTTCTGCATGGTGATTGGCCGCATGATGGGACTGTCGCGCAAAGAATTATTGACCCTAAAGTTAGGTTCGATCCTGCACGACGTGGGCATGATAGGAATCAGCGATGCCGTCATACAAAAACGCAATCGCCTATCCCCTGGTGAATATCAAATCGTCATGCGGCACGTTACTTATGGCCAAGAAATCCTTGAACATGTAAAAATGTTACGCGATATCATCCCGATAATTCGTTACCACCATGAGTTCTACAACGGAACGGGATTTCTAGGAAAACGTGGTGAACAAATCCCGCTGCTCGCGCGCATCGTCGCGCTCGCCGACGCGTTGGACGCGATGCGCCATGAGCGCCCTTATCGTCAACGCCTGACGCCAAAAAAAATTGTCGCCGAAGTCGAAGCACTCAGCGGCACACAGTTTGACCCTGATATCGTCGATGTCTTTTTGAGAAGCACACTCGTGGCCGATTTCAATATCGATTGAATTCCCTCACCCCGCACGTTTCGGGTATACTCCTCCCAACGTGAGTGAGGGGTTGAGATGCAAAAACATATCGTACGTAGAACACCGAATCCGCTCGCAAGTGAACTGCCCGCTCAACTTCATCCGGTATTGCGCCGTGTATTGAGTCTACGTGGCGTCTGCCAAACTCACGAGCTTGATTTAGGTCTAGAGCAACTTCTGCCTCACACCTTACTGAAAGGTATGTCCGCCGCCAGCGCACTGCTCGCGACCGCCGTGATGGCGCAGAAAAAGCTACTGGTTGTCGGCGATTTCGACGCTGACGGCGCCACCAGCTCGGCATTGGCCGTCGCTGCATTGCGCGCGCTGGGCGCTCACCATGTCGATTTTTTAGTCCCCAATCGGTTCACCTTTGGATATGGACTCACCCCTGAGATCGTCGAAGTCGCCGCCAGCTATCATCCTGACCTGTTAATTACCGTTGATAATGGCATTTCCAGCCTGGATGGCGTGGCCGCCGCCAAGGCCAGGGGTATGCAAGTGCTGATCACGGATCACCACTTACCTGGCGCGGTTTTACCCGCCGCCGATGCGATCGTAAACCCCAACCAACCTGGCGATGTGTTTCCTAGCAAATCGCTGGCGGGCGTCGGTGTAATATTTTACGTGCTTTTGGGGTTGCGCGCAGAATTACGCGCACGTGGGTGGTTTACGCAAATCAACCTACCGGAACCCAATCTCGCGCGTTTTCTGGATTTAGTCGCGCTTGGGACGGTCGCTGACGTCGTGCCGTTGGATCGTAACAATCGTATTCTGGTGCATCAAGGCTTGCGTAGAATCCGCGCCGGGCATTGCACACCCGGCATCACCGCCCTGATCCAAGTTGCGGGTCGCGTGCGTGAACGCCTCACCACCTCCGACCTCGCCTTCGCCTTAGGGCCGCGCCTGAATGCGGCGGGCCGTATGGAAGACATGTCGCTAGGCATCGCCTGTCTGCTTGCCGAACAAGACGCGCCGGCACTACGCATGGCGGAACAACTGGATGGACTGAATCAAGAACGCAAATTTGTAGAAGACGAAATGAAAATGCAGGCAATGTCTGCACTGCAACGCGTCGAATTCGCGGGCAACGACGGTATGCCGTTTGGGTTGGTGGTGTATGATGCACACTGGCACCCAGGCGTCATCGGCATTCTGGCATCGCGCGTGAAAGATAAATACCATCGCCCGGTGATCGCATTTGCCGACGCGAATGAATCCGAAATAAAGGGTTCGGCGCGTTCCATCGAAGGGGTGCATATACGCGACGTGCTGGATGCCGTAGCCGCGGCACACCCCGGCATATTGAAAAAATTCGGTGGCCATGCGATGGCCGCCGGGATGACGCTGGCGCGCGAACACCTGGACGAATTTAGAATGGCGTTTGATATGCAAATTCGAAAACTCGTGTCCAGCGACCACCTGCGCGGCCTGATTTTAAGCGATGGAGAGTTGACCGCCGACGAGATTTCGTTAGAAACCGCCGATGTACTACGCAACGGCATGCCTTGGGGACAGGGGTTTCCCGAACCGCAATTCGATGGCAAATTCACGGTGGTGGATCAACGCATAATGGCGGAAAAGCACCTAAAACTGAGTCTCACCTCACCCGGTCTGGCACGCCCCCTAGAGGCCGTAGCCTTTTCGTTCGCCGATCGTTTGGGTATGACGTCTCCGCCTCAGATCGGTGATAATCTGCACATCGCCTATAAATTGGAACCTAATCACTTTAGAGGCGAGACGCGTTTACAACTGATGCTTGAATATGCGTTGCATGCCGCCTAATTTTCAACCGAGAATTTACTTTCGACCGTTGTGATTGCCCTAATGGTTTGAATCGAATACTCATGCAAGGGTCAAGTTGGGCTGGGCTGAATTTCCATTGGTTGAAAATCACAGTCTATAAAATCGCGTTCCTTCGGAAAATGCACGCAACCAGCGAGAGCCCAATACACAAAAAGGCGGCAAATTACCAAGAAGCTAATCTATCCCATTATTTAATCCTTTTACCATCTTGTTCGTGCTAGAGAGATTGCAACAATGCGAATTTATATTTCTTTTCAATATCGCCCTGAAAGACCTTCCACGTTTCGCGGGCCCTTTCAAATGGCCCAATATCTGAATCGCAGTATGCTCGCAAGGCGCGATAGATTACCAAGTCTTCATACAATCGCTCAGCATCGACCTCTGTGTCGACTCGCGAGGACACATTAGCTATATGGCCACAGTTGTCCATTACGCGCCATACAGTTAGACTTCCCAACGAGACTGGATAGGGTAATCGTACACATTTCAGAGCCTTATCAAACGCGTCTTTACATGGCTTAGACAGCTTATCCATCGGCGGCCTCCCTTCATGTCTTTTCCTATGCTCGTTCGACCAACGATTTCACGACCTGATCCGCGCCTATGAGCGGAATCACTCTGAGCAACACGTCCTCGAATACGCCAGATTCCGCCGTCGCCGCTTTTTTTACCTTGCGCGCTCGCCAATCCAGTGTTGTTACTAAATTGGACGCCACGACACAAGGGCTATCCAGATTGTTGACGGGCACTTCCGTCGGCGCATGGTGTATGCTGGTGCTGATCGGGCAGCAAATAAGGAGTCCAGTGGCCTTGTTATATGCCTTGCCGGAGAGCACCAGGGCGGGTCGGTATTTGCCGATCTCCTTGCCTTTGGTCGGGTCGAAGTCCAGCCACACAATGTCGTTGCGGTCAGGCACGTAGCCAGCCATGCCTATTCCCCTTTCTCGCTCGCCAAGGGGATCGGCAATTCATCTGCGTGCGCCTTCGCGGGCGTGAGACCTCTCACCAGTTCCGCCTCGGTAAACGGGAGGCTGAGGTGGTTGCGCCGTTTTACCGCAGGCTTAACGAACAGCCCTTGGTCGGTGATTTCAATCTCCACCTTGGATCCTTTTGATAAATGAGCCAATTCCCCCATAGGCCGGGTTATCCGCAAGCCCAGGCTATTACCCCATAGCTGAATAGTGCCTTCAAATATCGCTTTCTTTGCTGAGACCATGACAACTCCTTCGCAACTGTTATAACGTTGTGTATACGACTAAGTATATACATTGTTATAACGGAGTCAATAGCGACGCCATAAAAACTGCGAACTGGTTTGCGCTCGCTGCCGCTATATACTTTCAATCTGGTCCTTTTCCTATGGCACCTTCATCCCCGTAATTTCAAGCGCCGCCTGGTCAAAGGTATATACAGCTTCAATTTCTTCGCCCAGTTCCTTGGCACACGCCTGGGCCTTGTATACGATCAGCGCGTCCGCGAAATCAACTGTCTTATTGCCATTTGCGGTTTTGACCGAACGCGCCGCCGCGTATTCGTTCAAGGCGGACCATACTGCCTGTTGATCTTCGAAAATGACATTCGGTTCCTCCAACAAACTCGCCACAACAGCAATGATGTCGTCCCGTTGTGCGTTGTAGCGTTTGCCGCGCAAAGTCCTAATCGTTTCTACCAAAACCACATCGGTTATCAAAACGCGCTGTTCCATTTCAAACAGCTTTCTCGCCCTGGCCACTTGCCGGTCGTCATCGCCCAATAACCGTCGTAATACAATATTGGTATCAACGGCGATCACGCGGCGTTTCTCTTACCCTTGGTGGTGCGCCGTTTGGCTACCGCGTCCTGTAGCGAATCGTCGTCCGAGTAACGCTTGTCAGCCTTCAGGTGCTTCAGCACCCCTGCGCTCGCACCCTTTACCTTCTTAAGCACCGTTATCCGGCCATTGTGCTCAACCAGGTCCAGGTCATCCCCTGGGTTGACGCCCAGGCGGTCGCACAATTCTTTCGGTAAGGTAATCTGACGCTTAGGGCTTAATACAGGCATGGCGCACCATCTTTACTATGTACTAATAGAAAAGAAACGCCATTCTTTACTTTTTGTCAACGGTAAAGACATCGACGTTCCATTCTTTTTAAGAGCGTCCCATTATCTGCCCTAGCGCAATGTATAGTGCTCCACGAATGTCC
>JAOUGF010000357.1 GCA_029857925.1 Gammaproteobacteria bacterium | reverse complement strand
CCGGCGCCAGACTCGACACGACGACCAATCTTCCTTGTCGACAGCACTTAGCCCGCATACAGCGCAGCGGAATGCGGGGTTTCAAAAACCCGCGCCACCACATCCGCATCGACAATTCACCACGGGTTTCTATTCAGACATCAGGACGCGACCGCGCCGCAGGCGGTGTGACCTGTGGCGCGGTGCTGTTACTGCTTGTTCAGCTTGTCTTCTTCGTCCATCGCGCGTTTGAATTCGGCGTCGAAATCATCGACCGTAGTCGCTGCGGCGGACATCTCCGCCGCTTCGATGTCGGCGGCTTCTTCTGCGGCGGCGCTGCGTCGTATCCAACGCGACACAAACAGGCCGATCTCGAACAAGATGATCATCGGCACCGCGAGCAGCGTTTGCGAGAAGATATCGGGCGGGGTTAATAACATGCCGATGATGAACGCGGCGACGATGATATAGGGGCGTTTTGCCGCGAGGTCTTCCGGGGTGACCATGCCGGTTTGCACCAGCAGGATGGTCGCGATCGGCACTTCGAACACCACGCCGAACGCGAAAAACAAGGTGATCACGAAATCGAGGTATTTCGCGATGTCGGTCATCACCGTCACGCCTGTGGGCGCGGCGGTGGTGAAGAATCCGAACACCAATGGAAACACCACGAAATAACAAAACGCCATGCCGCAATAAAACAAGATCACGCTGCTGATGAGCAACGGCAACGCGAGGCGGCGTTCGTGCCGGTACAGGCCGGGCGCGATGAAGGCCCACAGGTGATACAACAACACCGGCACCGATAAAAATACCGCAGAGATCAATGTCAGCTTGAACGGCGTCAAAAACGGCGACGCGACGTCGGTCGCGATCATCGTCGCACCCTTGGGCAGCACCGACATCAACGGATGTGCAAGAAAAGTATAGAGGTCGTTACTGAACGGCAGCAACGCGATCAAGATGACCAAGATGCTGACGACGATCTTCATCAGCCGCGTACGCAATTCGATTAAATGCGCGACCAACGGTAATTCACGATCCGGCATGGACGGTTTTTCAGGTCTGGTCATGCGTTTTCACGGGCGGGGGTTGTGCTTCGTTGCTGGCGTGGGTGACGGCGACAGGTGACGCGATCGGCACCGGCGCTGCAGGTTTCGGCGGCGGCAGCGCGTCGGTGCTGGCCTCAGAGACCTGGGTGGCGGGGGGTTCAATGGCATCCACCACATTGCGTTTGACGATCTCGGCCTGTTCTTCGATCAGGCGTTTCCATTCATCGTGCTTGCGCAATTCGGTTTCCACCTCGCTACGCACGCCGCTGACAAACCCGCGAAAGCGGCCTACCCAGAACCCGATATCGCGCACGAGTCCGGGGATCTTATTGGGGCCAAATACCAACAAGGCCACCACGAACACCAGCATCAATTCGCCAAAGCCGATTTCGAACATGGTCGCGAATCCGCTTTATACTATTGAGAATTTAGACGCGATCCTTCGTGGATGCGTTTTCTTTGTGGGCCATTTCGCCTTCAATGACGCGGCCTTGGATCTTGTGGGGCTCTTCCGCCGCCTTGGGGGGCGCCGCAGACGCCGAACCGGCCTCTTCGCCCTCTTTCATCGAGGTGCGAAAACCCTTCACCGCTGCGCCGAGGTCACTGCCGATGGTGCGCAAGCGCTTGGCACCAAACAACAAGATAACGATGGCCAGGATGATGACCCATTGCCAAATACTGCCGAAATTACCTAGATACATGTACGACTCCCGCATCGTGTGCGTTTGAACGCCCTATTTAACCAAATCCGCCCCCTCTAACGCCACCAAAAAAAGCAGGGTGAGAGCAGAAAACGGGTTAGACCGCGCAACCCGCTTATGGTTTGCGCGCGGCCTTTTCAGCATGGCCAGAAACGCCATGCCGCCTTTGCAGTTCGGCCAGCACATCCTGTGGCCCCAGCCCCTTATGCGCCAACAGCACCAGCGTATGGAACCACAGATCGGCGACCTCACCGACCAATGCCTGGGTATCGGCGTTTTTGGCCGCGATCAGCGTCTCGCCCGCCTCTTCGCCGACCTTTTTGAGGATGGCGTCCAGGCCTTTGGCGTAAAGGCTCGCGACATAAGATTGCGCCGCGTCCGCGCCTTTGCGCGCCTCGAGTGTTTGCGCCAAGTGTTCCAGGATGTCCGACATACGACGTCTTTTAACAATAAAGGCAGGTATTGTAGTCAAGATGCGGCACAAACACTACTCTTTACGAGCGGTTTTTGACCACGTAGGCGGCCAGCGGGGCTAGACAGACGTTGAGTACCGTTTAAAACGCCTCTAACCACCGCGTATACAACGCATCGGCGATGTGATGCAGACGCGCGCTACGGCCGGCCACGTCTTCTAGCATCGTTGCCGCGCTTTGTATCGTAGGGCCGGGCTGCAACGACTGCGCACCCAACATGGCCCACTCGCGCACCATTGCGGCGGTGACCTCGATATGGCACTGCATCGCCAACATGCGATCGTACACGAAGGCCTGATGCGCGCAGGCCGCATTGCGCAAGATATGCGTGGCGCCCTCGGGGATAGAAAATGTCTCGCCATGCCAGTGGTAGACCTCAAAGCGCGCGGGCAGGTTTGCAAACCAGGCCTCCGCGACCGGCCCCGCCACGCGCTCGACGTCAAACCAGCCAAACTCCGGCACCGGATTACGCGTCACGCGGCCGCCCAACGCCTTACTAATAAGTTGGCCACCCAGGCAATGCCCTAACACCGGCAGGCGCATCTGGGCCGCGCGCCGTATCAGCGCAAGCTCGTCGGCGATCCACGGTAATGCGTCGTTCACGCTCATATCGCCGCCCATAAACACCAGCGCGCTGACGTCATCAACGCGCGCGGGCACCGCGTCACCGCGATCTATCTCAATCACGTGAAAAGGCAGTTGGCGGGCATCGAGAAATTGCGCGAGGTAGCCCGGGCCCTCACTCGCGGCGTGGCGGAAGATGCGTATCGGTTTCATCGCGACACCTTTACAAACGCGGTTTGATTTCGGCCACGTAGGCGTCCATGGCGCGTAAATCCGACGTGGTCAACGGGACATAACCTTCATAACCGGTTTTCTGAAAAAACGCCACCCCTTCCGGTGTGTCGCCGAATTCTAATAAGATGCGGGTCATCGTTTGCACCTGGGCATCGGACAAATTGGGATGCGCCAAATAACACAGCGGTAAACCTGGCTTGCTGGTGGCCAGCGTGACCAAGCCTTGACGTTGCGCCTCCGGCATTTGATTCAGCGCAGGCGGCGACGACAGCGCCGCGGCGACCTCGCCGCTGCGCAACGCGATCACGGCGGAATTGAAGGAGGGAAATGCGCGCAACGCATAGTCTTT
>JAOUGF010000356.1 GCA_029857925.1 Gammaproteobacteria bacterium | reverse complement strand
TGCGTCCGGGTTTATCACCAGAAATCTACTGCATCCTTTGCGTCGTTTTGAAAAGTATTTTGCGGCACTTAACGAGGGCGGTAGCGAGGCGGTGCTTGCCGATGAACCCTATCATGAATGGAATATCGTTGCGCAGTCAATCAAAGAGGCCATCGCCCGAATGTACGAGGCCCAGTCCAAGAGGTCGGAATTTGAGCGCAATTTGGCTTTGGCCACGCAAATGGCCCACCTTGGCGTTGTTCAGTTGAATACAAACACCGGTAGACTGGTGATAGATCGCGTAATACTAGAGCGTATGGGGTTGCCTAATTTCAAAAAAATAAGCGATATGTTGGCGTCTTTGGCGCGATCCGATCACTTAAAACTGCAGGAAATGCTCGAGCGATTAAAACGGCACCAAAAGGTCGATTTAAACCTGGCGTTTGTCAATCAAAAAAACGAGATTGTACTCGCGAAAATTGTGGCGGAGTCTGTGCCTGGCGTCGGTCAATTCGATGTTATCGGCTTGCTTCAGGATGTCACTGAAGCCGCGCATTTAGAGCGCATGAAAGAAGATTTTGTTGCAACCGTCAGCCACGAATTGCGCACGCCGCTGACCGCCATCAAGGGTGCGAGCGCGCTGATCCTGCAAGGGGCGTTAGGCACCATCTCTCCGCAGGTGCGAGCGAGCCTAGAGCTGTCGAGCCGCAATGTATTGCGGCTGGAAAATCTAGTCAATGATATACTTGACATGGAAAAATTGAGTTCGGGCCGCTTTCAGTTTAACTTGAAGGAGCTCGATGTAGATGAATTTATGCAGGAAGTGAAACAGGCCAATACAGCGTTTACGGAAACCGCCAACATAGACATTGAATTGCAAAACAAATTGGAAATGCGGGAATCTATCCGCGCTGATAAAATGCGGCTGCATCAAGTGATGACGAATTTTATTTCCAACGCGGTGAAGTATTCCCCACCCAACACGTCCATTATCCTGCGCGCGCACCGCGACAACAATGACGCGGTGATTTCCTTGGTCGATTTTGGGCCGGGCATACAGGAGGATTTTAAAAGATATGTTTTTACTAAATTCAGTCAGGCACAGGCATCTTCCACGCGTAATATCCAAAAAGGCACGGGGCTGGGTTTGGCCATTGCCAAGGAAATGGTGGAGCATATGGGGGGCACCATTGGCTTCAGTAGTGTTCTCGGTCAAGGCACTGAATTTTGGGTGCGTTTTGCGCTGTCTTCGAGGCATGTTTAGCCCCACGCGCAAGGCTTGCCCTTGTCATTTACGGCAATTATGTAGTCTTAAGAAAATCGCGGTATTATAGCCTTCTATGAACGGCGTTCGCGCCTAAGATGTTAAGGCATCTTGCTGATAAATAAAGTAAATGTACAGGCTTTGCAGATGTTATATATTTATAGCGGAGACGTCCCCCGTTTAGACCAGTGTTTGCGCCGGGCGCTAGGTTCACGGCAGACCCTGTTGCCTATCCCAACTTCACCGGCCGCCCTTGGCGATGCCCATGCGATGGCGGACTTTATGCGTAGTCAGGGTGTGCACGCGCGCGCGCTGAGTGCGCGCGACTACAGTGATCCGCTGCGTCTGCATCGCGCATTGTCCAGTGCCCAAGCGGTGTTCCTGTTAGGCGGAAATACCTATGACTTCTTGGAGTATGCGCGTTCCGTCGGGCTGTTTGCGTTGCTTACGGAGTTTGAGGCGCGCGGCGGAATCATCGCGTCCGAATCGGCGGGCAGTATCTTGCTCTCCCCCAGCATCGCAACGGCGGCGATACCGACCTTTGAGGCCGATGAACATACGGTGTTTTTTGAAGATTATCGTGCAATGGGTCGTATACCGTTTCATATCAGTCCGCACTATGACCCACTGCGCCGCCAAGCGGCGCAAGACCTGTTGGAACTGCGTACCTTGGCCCATGCGACGCGCACGCCGGTGCTGGTATTACGTGATCGGGAGGGTGTGGTGATGGAGGGCACGCGCGTCACGCAAGTGATTGGGCACCCATTGTGGTTGCGCCCGGATCAAGCGCCGCCCGCAACGGTAGAACTCCCCGATTGGACGTTAGCGCCCACCCGTCTGCATAGCGCGTGCAACGCCGCCACGGTATAGCAACCCTAGTCTAATGGGGCCGCGTGTTTGCGTGCCCCGCCCGCAATTTTTATTTCTGCAAATCTCAAATCTGTCGCGGCTTGTTGATACCCTTAGCCTTGGCCGCAGCGCGTTCGTGCGAATAAATTTTCACCTACAATCGTCGAGTATAGTTCCCAAGTTTTTTTGTAATTATTCAGCACACACCTGACAATGAATGCTGTAGGGTGCGAAAAGCGTAGCGCATCCACCTTTTGCGGGTGATAAAGAAACATACACAGCGCCTTTGGCTGCCAACGAAGCGTGGGTGTTTTTTCTGCGAGTTAAAGGTGGTTTCGCGGATGCACTGCGCTTATCCGCGCTACGGTGTGTTGCGCAAGGCGTGGCTGTAAGGTGCAACTTAGACTGAATAGGTACGTTTTTTTACTCCAAAACTTGAGTTACCAGAATCTCGTTAGCATCCAAATGTTAGTGCTGGCAACCGCTGTTTCTAGGTTGAATAGCGACGGCTATTCGCGTCAAACGATTGAAAAATCGGCCTCAAGTGACTTTCTCGCATTGCAATCGCCCTAGTCCGGCAGCCGATCAGCGTTTCACGCATTGGGTACCTCCCCCTCCCAAATAGGGTGGTTATAAAAAGGTTTTATATTAATCATGCAATTGTGAAGCAAGTCACCGAAATAACCAGAAACAGAATGTTACATTTGACGATACCACAGTACCTGTCGGATCTGGGTCTCACTATTTGAGGTTCAACACTATCCCTTTTTACGGCATGGAGGCGGGGTGTGGGGTCTGGCGGTATAGGGAGGCAAGCGCGATTTTGCTCATTCCTGATGTGCGGGATTGCGTTAAAGCCTTTGTATTTTCAATTCATAATCATAGATTAGGAGATTGTAAAATGCGAAGTAAATTCTTGTTAGTACCGGCGTTGTTTGTGACCGCCGTACTTGCAGCGGACGAAGTAAGCGACGGAAAATTCACGACGGAGATTCATGCCACCGTGGTCGCAACAGGTATACCCGGCGTCGGCGCGATCGCGCAGGTCGGGCCCTTCCATCGCGGCAGTCCGGTGCATGATAAACCCGCCTTTAGCGCGTACACCCAACCTGGTCGTGTATTGGACGGCTCACGTTTATTCGTCGCCAGTACCTCCAATTTCGGTGCGCCGCTGGGGAACCAAGACCAATACGCGGGGACAATACTTTCGATAGATCCGTCCAGCCGTGTTGACGTGCCAGCGGATTTTGCGTTGGCCGGT
>JAOUGF010000355.1 GCA_029857925.1 Gammaproteobacteria bacterium | reverse complement strand
TCCGCACTCGCTTTATCCATCACCGTTTTTACGCGCGGGTGAGCGCGTTGGAGAAATGCATGCATACGCGACGCTACGCCGCGACGGCCTTTTTGTGTCTATACTCAGCCTGGGCCCTGGCGGATATGCTGCCCCCCGTCATCGTAACCGCGACCCGCACCGCGCAGACCGAAGACGAGACCTTGGCCGCCGTCACCGTCTTCACGCGCGAGGACATCGATAAGGCACAGGTCCATTCGATACCGGAACTCTTGCGCGGCACGCCGGGGCTCACCTTCGCGAATCAAGGCGGGCTCGGTAAATCGACGTCGTTATTTTTACGCGGTACCGCCTCCGACCACGTGCTCGTCCTCCTAGACGGTATCAAGATCGGATCGGCGACGTTAGGTACCGTTGCGTTGCAGGACATCCCGTTAGACGTCATCGAGCGCATCGAGATTGTGCGCGGCCCGCGTTCCAGCCTGTATGGGTCGGAGGCCTTGGGCGGCGTGATCCAGATTTTCACCCGCAAGGGCGATGGCGACTTTCACTGGCATGCCAGTGCCGGCGCGGGACGATACGATACCTACCGAGCGGCGGCCGGGGTTACTGGCGGGCAAGACGTTTGGTTTAACGCGGAGGTCAGTGGGTTGCGCAGCAGCGGGTTAAACGCGTGTTCCGGCAAGGCGGGCGTGTACGACGCGGGATGCGGCACCGACGAACCCGATCGCGACGGCAATCAAAACCTCTCCACCGCCTTGCGTGGCGGGTTTCGCCTGCCACAACAAAAGTTGAGCGCGGATGTGCATGCGTTGTATGCGCGTGGCAAGTCGCAATACGACGGTGGTAGTGAAAACAATGCGCGTTCAGCACAGCGCGTCGTGGGCGGTGTGGTGGCGTATGCGCCGCTCAATTTTTGGCAAGTGACGGCCACCGGCGGCCGCGCATGGGATCTGTCCGACAATTACCGGGATGACGTTTGGTCTAGCCGTTTCTACACCCGACGCGACACGCTGAGCGTACAGAATGACCTGACGCTGACGAAGGCGCACACGATCACCGTCGGCGCGGATTATCAGTCCGACACCGTCGATAGCGATACGGCCTATGAGGTGACCTCGCGGCGCAACGGTGCGCTGTTTTCGCAGTACCAGGGGAGCGTGGTCGGTCAGGACGTGCAATTGTCGTTGCGCAAGGATCTTGCGCGTCAAATCGGTCAACCGGTGACCGGCAGTATCGCATGGGGACATACCTTTTCACCCGCGTTCCGCCTGACCGCCAGCGCCGGGTCCGCGTTTAAGGCCCCGACCTTTAACCAACTCTACTACCCGGGCTACGCGAACCCAAATTTACTGCCGGAAAAGGCGCGCAGTGTGGAGGTCGGGCTATCCGGTGCGCGCGAAGACATGCGTTGGTCGTTGCACGCCTATCGGACCCTGGTCACGAATTTGATCGGGTACGACAGTGCCTATATCCCGTACAATGTGGACCAGGCACGATTGCAAGGGTTGGAAGGCACCGTGTCGACGCGTGTGCTGGGCTGTGACCTGCGTTCTCAGCTTGGACTGTTGCATGCGATCAACACCACGGGCGACTACGCGAATCTGATGTTGCCGCGGCGCGCACCCTATACCTTGCGCGTGGATGCGGATCATGCGTTCGGCAGCACCACCGTGGGCGCGACGCTAAACGCCGAAGGACGCCGTTACGACGATGCCGCGCATCAGTACCCACTCGGTGCCTTTGCCACCGTGGACCTGCGCACCGAATATCGTGTGACGCGCGCGTTGCGCGTGCAGGCGGCCTTGGCCAATATGTTCGCTAAACACTACGAGACCGCCGCCTATTACAACCAGCCCGGTCGCAGCCTGAATCTTTTGATACACTATCAACAATAACCGTCGATTAGGAGCACGTGATGAACCCGATTTCGAATCGTAGCCAGTGGACTTGGGCCTTGTTGTTAGGCATCGTCGTCATCGCGACGCGTGGCCAACACATCGCGACGCTGCAAGGTCTACCCGATGCCTCCTGGGCGGCGTTTTTTCTGTTTGGAATGTTAATCCCGTTACCGGCGGCGCTGTTTGGTCTGTTCGCGTTGACGTGGGGCTTGGACGCCGCCGCGTTGTATGCCGACGGCGGTGCCGCGTATTGCATCACGCCCGCCTACGGTTTTTTGTTGCCCGCCTACGCCGCGCTGTGGATCGCGGGGCGTTGGTTTGCGCGTCGTTATCAAGCCAATGGGCGGGGAGCGATGTCGGCAAGTGCGGCGGTTGTGTTCGGCGCGGCGCTGTGCGAGGCGTTGTCCAGCGGCGGATTCTATTTTCTGTCGGGCCGTTTTGACGACCCTACGATCGCGGAATTTAGCCTGCGCTTTGTGCAATACTTTCCCACCAATTTGATGGTGACTGCGGGGTATATCGCCGCGACTGCGGTGGTTTACTTCACGGGAAAAACCCTGGTGCAGAACGTTGCAGGGTTGAAACAGACGTAACGGGGGTACACACACGCCCAGAAGCATTGGGCGAGTCCTGGTATTCGCCTATTGGATGGATTCCAGAAAAAGCCGATGCCTGCGCTCTGCACACCGCTTATTCCCTCGTTAAATAGGCCACAATTTAAAGGCTAAGTTTCCGACGTAGGTGCAGCGCGTCCTGTCTCAAGTAACGCATCCATGGCCTAAGCGGCGTATTTCCCGCAGTTACTTGCTACTCCAACTGAAATAATCTATTACAAGACACGGCATAAAGAGGTACGGAAGTGTATCCGCTATACTACTTTGCACGTTCTTGGCGTGTAAACGGGGGTGGAGAAGGAAAGGTTTTAATGCGGCGGAAAAAAGCGTTTTGAGCTGAGTGCCCAATTGTTGATGCCGTTGGTTGAAAATGCCTTAGCGTCAGTTGCGGACTACGGGCAGCAGTATCGGATCGATTTTTCACTGACCGACAGGGCGGATGATGTATGGGTATACGTCGATGGGATGCGGCTGCAACAAGTGTTCGGAAACCTGTTATCCAATGCCAAAAAAATTTTCACCGGCTGATGGGCAGGTGGAAGTGGCTGTTCGTCGAAACGATGAATATGTGCGCGTGGCGGTTGTTAATCACGGTATCGGAATACCGGAGGATTTTCGCTACATCAATGGCCTTGTCGCGCATCGCGTATCCTGTGGACATGGCGAGAAATATTGCGAGTAGAATTCCGCCCAGCAACGCTCGTTTGTGTTCGATAATAAAAAGATATTTCGATGAGGCGCGCATTGCCTAACGTCCTTATTTGACTTGTATTCTATACTAACATCGAAGGCCTGATTTCGGGAACGCGGAAAGGTAAACTAAGGTTTCGACGCTACCACTACAGATAGGCAATGATCGGAC
>JAOUGF010000354.1 GCA_029857925.1 Gammaproteobacteria bacterium | reverse complement strand
CTTATATTGAATATTTTCATCTATCAATTCTGTGCCAGGTCGCACCACACTGTTTTTAAAAGTGAGGCCCTCAAAAGTATTCCTTCTAAGATAAAGATAGTCGTAGATGTCGCTATCAACAAAACTAATACCCTTAAAAAGACTATCGTCCGCCGCCATTCCCTTTATAGGAGATCTTTCAAATATTACGCCTTCAATTATCTCCGCCTTTTCAAATCCAAGATCAATAACCTGGCAATTTTTAATTACAAGATTCTTTATTTTTCCGTCCAAATTAAGATCGAATAGGCGCCCGATATTCTCGATGCGTATGTTTTGTATGTCATTCCCCTTTGCGAATGAAAGATTTCCTACGAGATCTATATTTTTTATGCTAATACGCTCTATCTTTTTTTGTCCCCCGCCAAATGACAAATCAATTTTTTTGGTTTTTTCTACAGTGATATCTTCCATATCTCCATAGAAATTAACACCAAGCTCGCCGCCGACAATCGACAACTTTCGAATCCTCTTTGAACCATATTTCACAAATCCGTCTACATTTCTTAATGCGTAGTTAGTAAAGTTTGAATCATAATATTGCAGCGGATGGTTGGCGTCTCCGAAACTTGCATCAGTATAGGTGACATCGACAAATTCCATTTCGTTGTAAGAACTCTCATTTTCAACATGGGAACTAAATTCGGTTTGGAAATATCCAGTTTTTTCCCCAGTCGAACGTGTGATCTTTGTTCCAATAAACTTGCAACGAACACATTTGTCGCCAATCAACTCTTCCAGAATAAATTCACAATCTTTAAACGTAACGTTCTCAAATATCGTGTTTTTAATCCTACCTTCATGAAAACGCACTTTATTGAAAGTAAAATCTCTAAAGTGGCTATTGTCTATTTTCGTTTTCAACATATCGACATCTACAAACTCACCGCCAAGGACATCCAATCCGTCAATTTTTATCTCATTGACTATCTTACCTTCTAGCCTCCATCCATGCGCGCCCACCTGACGATTAAATTCTGCTGGGCGAGTCAATAAATCTCGCTCTACATCCGTTATAGGTTTTTTCCACATAAAAAACGCCTCTGAGGTGGGTGTTATAAAGAAATTTAGAAAAAATAAAATGACCGTTAGCGCCCTACTAGGCATATTTAGGGTCCTTTTTTCGGCTTGTAAAATTCATACTCAGCGCTGCATTACCATCCCGTTCAATGGTCAAAATCTTTTCTTTGCTAAGACTGAATATTTTTTCATCTATTTTTAACGTGCATTCAAAACACCACCAATCTCCGCAGTCATAACGACTGAGCAGCGACGCCCCCAGTTTAGTTTGAGGACTCACATTAAAACGAATCGCCATAAACCACTGTAATTTTTCTGCATCAGTATTTAATTTCAATGCACCCGCGATTTCTTGAGCGTTTACAGCGCCTTGGCCATTTCCAACAATATCCAGCGAAATATACCCTGATTCGCCAGCGCTCAGATAGTACAATTTCATTTGGTTTCCAATGCCTATGACCGCTCGTTCGAGCGTGCAACTATCACTCTCAAATAATTTGAACGCTACTCCTACGCTTCCCTTACCGCGACGCACGGCCTTGCTTGTAATCGGCTCGGATACTATTTCCGAAATAACTTTGCGTCTAAATACCTTACTGTCTTTTGGTATCAAATCCAAATAATCCAACGCCACCACCAACCTTGGCTTAGGCCCGACCTTAATTGCCTCTAATTTATCTATTTGTCCGCTAGCCTGATCAAAGGTTACTTTGGTTCCCGATGCGCGATCACTCCCCCACCCGTCAAACTCCCCATAATGGTTATACCGTGGCAGGGGTCCGGCACTGTCCGACACTATCATCAAGCAGCGCGCCTCATCGGTTCCTTTGATTGTAGGGTAGTCGTGAAAATCTAAAAACCGCGTATGTATTTTATTGCTTCTAACCCAATTCTTATCATGTTGTACTACGGTATACAATCCCCGCCGATGCGAATGGCCACTCAACACCAGATGTATCTGTTGCCTCGCAGCACCTTCGCCGGTGCCCACTATAAAATCGTTGTAAACCGCCTTCCGATTTTTATGGAACGTCCCCAAATCGAAATCTGAGGTATGCACACTCGCGGAACCGGAATAACTGGTGTCAATAACACCCTCGGTATAGGTAGACTTTCCATCACTTGGTATCAACGGAAGCCCGTCTTTGTAGCTTGCGAACGTAAAATGCGTTAGCAATATGTTTTTCCGATCATTTTTCAAAAATAGCCGTTTAATCAATTCCAACTGCGCATCGGAAATACTTTCTGGTGAACGTGGCAAATGTCCGAAGCCGTGTGCTGAAAACGGAGAATCACCAAGCAAATCCTCGTCATTCCCCCATCCCAATCCGACGATATTTTGTTTTGCCAAACTATAGCCAAAACTTGCAAAAGGGGTCATTACATTATACAACCAACGGAATTGTTCCTTGTCAAAATTTGAGGTAGCACTGGCCTTTTTAATTTCGTGATAGGTCGGCCCGAAAATTAACATCGCCTCATATAGCGTCAAATTATGATCCGCGGGGACACCTTCATTCGCCATGGTCACCTCTACGCCCGCTGCCGTAACACGCGGTGACAAACCGTAAGGCTCTCGGTAACAATCATGATTTCCCGATACCACAACGATTGGCTTTCCGTATTGCGCGCAGAAGTTCGTTACCAATTCATAGAAAGCAATAAAATCGATGAATTTCTCATACCGCGATTCGAAATCATCGGTAAGCGCTACGTGATCCCAAATTTCTTTTGGCGACAATTCTTTACTTGCCATTTCAGGCGGCAAATATACGTTTCGTATATAATCGATAAGGTCGCCGGTAAAACATACTAAATCCACCGCTGGGTCTGTGCCTGCGGCGGTCAATAAATCCGCGATGTGCTTGCCCGTTACTACTATTTTGTCACCCAAATAGGGAGAGACATCCAAGTCTTTTTCAATTTTGTCGCCTCCGACCATTTGACTGTAGTCGATTACGCGTGCCTTGCTACGCGACAACAATTGTTGCCTCATGGAAACATGCAAGTCAGTGATATGAAAGGGGTTTAAATAGCGCGCAGTTTTAAAATAGTATGCCGGGTGGTGCGCCTGCAACGGCCTTTTTTTCTCAAAAATAACCGGAGATCTACGTGCACCGCCGCCACTTAATGCATAAATATGCGCGTTTTTGGGGCCAGTCCAGAACGCGCAAAACAACTCTCTTGCGGTTTTTGCTATGATTTGATCCGCGATAGCGGTAGGAACAACCCATTCGCCCTGTTTGTCTTTGATATCGCTATTCATCTTATAGGTCGCATTGGGATCTGCGGAATCCAG
>JAOUGF010000353.1 GCA_029857925.1 Gammaproteobacteria bacterium | reverse complement strand
ATGATCGCATGTCACGGATGACAAAGGAAGAGCTACATGGACATTACAACACGGGAGGCCAGGCCTGACAAGGCCTCGCAGGCAGACTTGTGGGTGGTGGGCATTGGCACCACCACAGACGGATTCGACACGCTGCGCGAATTTATTACCCACCTTATACCCAGCCCCAATGTGACCTATTTATTGGCGTTACATCCACCATTCACATTTACACAGGCTTTGCGCACACTTTTAGCGGTGCATAGCCCCATTCCGGTCATCGAAATCACCACGACAACCGCGTTGCAGGCCAATACGTTGTATATCTCAGCGTCGCAGGGGCGATGGGTGTTGCGCGACGGAAGAGTGCATTGGACGACGCTGCAGGCGACGCCTGTTATGCAACCGCGTATAGACAGTTTTTTTCGCGGAATGGCGCATGATTTAGGACACCAGTCGATCGGTGTAATGTTCTGCGGTCCGCTACCGCAGGACAAATTGGGCTTGCTTGAAATCCAAGCGCAGGGCGGATCGGTTGCGATAGGCGTGCACGACAACGACTATCACAGTGCGTTTCCGTCGACGGTGCTGCAGCGCGTGGTGTTGTCGCCCAAAGAAATCGTAACGCTGATCCAGCACAAAGCGCAACGCCTGCCAAATCAATACGACGGCTATGCGGGTGCACAATTGCCTGCGGTCGATCTACCCTGTACAGAACATGCACGCAGTGACTGTGAATCTAAGGTGATGGAAGATTCGCTGTTTAATGAAAAAGAATTGGCACAGGTCACATTGCATGCGATCGCCGACGGCGTGATACGCACCGACATGCATGGCAAGATTGAATACATGAACCCCGTCGCGCAACGTTTGACCGGTTATCATCCGACGACAACTCAAGACGTGCGGATCGGCGACGTGTTGCGCCTGGCCAATGAATATTCCGGCGATCCGGTCGCAGAACCTACCGGCATCGTCATACACAGCGGCGAAACGGTGAATTATCATGACGGTATCATGTTGCGCAATCAGCAAGGCGAGGCGTTCGCGGTAGAACTCAGTGCATCGCCGGTCTATGATCGCACGCATACCGCAATCGGCGTGGTGGTGGTGTTTCGCGACGTGACCGCCGCGCGTGATTTAATGCGGCGCATGGCCTGGCAGGTGCGCCACGACCCGCTGACAGGCCTGGTCAATCGCCAAGAATTGGAAAAACGCGTGGAGCAGGCGCTGGCCAGCGCCAAACAATATCAACGCGTACACGCGTTACTGTATATGGATATGGATCAATTCAAGATCGTAAATGACACCTGCGGTCATCGCGCGGGCGACGAATTGCTACGTCAAATCGCCGGGCAATTGGCCTTGTGTCTGCGCCATCGCGACACGCTGGCGCGCATGGGCGGTGATGAATTTTCCGTACTGCTGGAAAACTGCAGCATAGATCAGGCCCAGGCGGTCGCCGAAAAGATGAAGGATACCACGCAATCTTTTCGCTTTATGTGGGAAGAAAAAATATTCAAGGTCGGCATGAGCGTCGGCGTGGTAGGCATCGACAGCGAAAGTGAAAGCGTCACAAAAATTTTCAGCGATGCGGACGCCGCGTGTTATGCGGCCAAGGACGCCGGGCGCAACCGCGTGCTGGTGCACAGTCACAGCGATTCCGAATTGGCGGCGCGACGCGACGCGATGCACTGGGCGTACAATATCAACCAATTGTTGGATGAAGATCGTTTTTCGCTGTACTATCAGCAGATCACCCCGCTCACCGACACCGGCACGCCGCATTGGGAGGTGCTGTTGCGCATGCAAGGCAAAGACGGCCAACTGATTTTGCCGGGAGTGTTTTTGCCCGCCGCGGAGCGTTACGGGTTGATGCTGAATGTGGATCGATGGGTGTTAAAGGCCACGCTGCACGCGCTTGCCGACGCCGCCTCCGGCATCCACCATTGCAAAAACGTGCAGGTGGCTATCAACATCTCGGCGTCATCGCTCGCCGATGAACAATTCTTGCATTTTGCAAAGATACAGTTCGAACAATCGCCGATCAAACCCAGCCAAGTGTGTTTCGAAATTACCGAGACGGCCGCGATCGCCAACTTCACGCGCGCCCGGTTGTTTATCTCAGAAATGAAAAAATTGGGTTGCCGCTTCGCGCTGGATGATTTCGGCAGCGGCATGAGTTCATTCGGCTATTTGCGGAGCCTGCCGGTGGATTTTTTAAAAATAGACGGTTCGTTTGTGCGCACTTTGGCCACCGACGCGGTAAATTTGGCGACGGTCGAATGCATCAACCGCATCGGTCATTTAATGGGCATGCAAACCGTTGCGGAATTTGTCGAAGACGAACACATCATGGCGCGATTGCGTGCGATAGGCGTGGACTATGCGCAAGGCTATGCAGTACACGTTCCTGTGCCGTATGCGCAGTTCGTCGCGGCGGCGTGAATCGCGCATTGCCGCTTGTGCATCCGTGACAATCGCCAGCGAAAAAAACGCCCTGCGCGAAATACGCAGGGCGTTTGACGTTTTATCGACCTAACGCAGCGCCATGCAACTGATATCAACAATGACGTGTCCGCTCACCGGTACTATCGCCTTGGCGTCGGGGCAGACGGGGAAAACCCCGTTGGTCGCCACATGCACGATATAACTTCCCGGCGGGACTTCGACCTTATAGTTCCCGTCTACATCGGCGACGGTCTTCGCGACGATATTCGCGCTGCCATCCAAAATCTCTACCGGTACGTCCGAAAAGGGATAGACGCAACTCGCGGGCGGAGGTATGATCGCGCAGGTATTCGTTGACACCGTACCGCCGACACCCGTGGCGCCGGAAATAAAATAGACAAAGCTGGCGGTGCCGCGCATTGCCAGTGTTTGGTAGGTCTGCACGGGGCCTTTTATATTCGACGGCAGTGTAAACGGCGTGTTATGCGTGGTGATGAGCGCAACGGTTGAAAAGCGTTCCGGACCGGTCTGCAGGTTGATGTCGGGGATCAACACGCTCAATGTTACAAAATTGACATCCACTTGAAATGCCGTCGTCACCGTTACCAGCAGTCCGAGTTCGGTGCGTTCCTCGCGCACCTCTTTACCGTGATAGGTCGTGGTTTGCGCGCGTGTGGTGTAGGTGAGTTGCGGTTCGCCGGTCAGGCTGGTGGTGGAGTACGTCACCTGCACGCCGCGACCGTGCAATTCGTAAAGATTAGGCGTGATCGGCGCCGCAACCGCGTGCATAGCGAATCCAAAGGCAGCGGTCAATAAAAAGGCGAGTGAAAAACTGATTTTGCGTATCATTGTGTTTCCTCCGTTCGAAGTTAAAAAATATCCCTGAAAACCGAAAACAATGCGCCGCACCAATATATATACGGCGGGAG
>JAOUGF010000352.1 GCA_029857925.1 Gammaproteobacteria bacterium | reverse complement strand
TTTGGCACGCGCCACAGGGCTGCCCGTTTGCAGTCGGCGGCAGTGCGATACCGCAGCGCGGACAGGCATGGTGCAAGGTCGGTAGGTCGTCAAAACAACCCACACACAAGGCATGGCCGGGCAAGGCGTAGGCGTCACACAATAAACATTTCCCACGCAAAGGGTGGTTAATAAATGACCAGTAGTTCATCCGTGAGGGCCCCCTGAGTTGACAGCGGCGCAAATGACGCTATGATGACGCCAGTCTTTATTCCATGTCATAGACACACCGCCCACGGGAGGGCCTGCATGTTGGACAATGCTATTTATACCAGAATTGATGCGATTACCCAGCGTATTTTGGCGGGGGGCGAGATGTCCGCCGACGAAGGGCGGTGGATGATCGCGCTGCCCGACGCCTATACCCCGTGGTTGATGGCCGGTGCGGACCGCTTGCGCAAGACCTATCGCGGCGACGAAGTGGAAGTGTGTGCGATATCCAATGTGCGGTCGGGCAATTGTTCCGAGAACTGTTCTTTTTGCGGGCAGAGCGGGCATTATCAAACCGCCGCACCGAAATACAATTATATCTCCGAGGCGCAATTGGCCGAGCAGGCGCAACGCGCGCGCGCGTGGGGTGTCAGCGATTTCGGTATTGTGTCCAAAGGATGGGGATTGCGTTCGGACAAAGAACGCACGCAAGTTTCCGCCTATTTAGATACGTTGCAAACCCAAAGCGACGTCGGGCGTTGCGCGAGTTTGGGCGTGTTGGATCGCGAAAACGCGCAATACCTAAAACAAAAGGGCCTCGAAAATTATCACCACAATCTCGAAACCGCCGCGAGTTTTTTTGATAAGGTGTGTACCTCGCACACCTATCAGGAAAATATCGACACCATACGCTTTGCGACCGAGGCGGGGATGCGCGTATGCGCGGGGGGTATTTTGGGTATGGGTGAAAGCCTGGATCAACGCATAGAACTCGCCGATACGTTGCGTAAATTGGGCGTGGAATCCGTGCCGTTGAATTTTTTGAATCCGATCGCGGGCACGCCGATGGCAGGGCAGACGCCGCTGTCGCCGTTGGAGATTTTGCGCGCGATTGCGACCTTCCGTTATATGTTGCCGAAGGCGGAGATACGCATCGCCGGTGGACGCCAATTCTTGGGTGATATGCAATCGATGATTTTTATGGCCGGTGCGTCGGGCGTGATGGTCGGCGATTATCTGACCACCAAGGGCAGACGCGTCGAGGACGACATCAAAATGATGAAGGATTTGGGTTTGGATATACGCGGTGATACGCAACAACGTCGCGCGCGCGAAACCACGCCTGCATGAAGGATCTCGCCGCCGCGTTGACGCATCGACGCGCGCAACACCTCTATCGCGCACGCACGACGGTGGACGCGGTAGACGGTGTACATGTCATCGTCAACGGGGTGCGTCTGCTCAATTTTTGCAGCAATGATTATTTAGGCCTGGCACGTCATCCTGACGTGGTCACTGCGCTACAACAGGGTGCGGCGCGCTACGGTGTAGGTAGCACCGCCGCGCATTTGGTGTGCGGACATCACGCACCACATCACGCGCTTGAAGAAGAACTCGCAGCATTCGTTGGCTATCCACGCGCGTTATTGTTTTCGACGGGGTATATGGCCAATCTGGGTATTGCCAGCGCGTTGTTGGATCGTCACGCGGCGGTGTTTGAAGATCGCTTGAATCATGCCTCGTTGCTAGACGCGGGCTTGTCCAGCGACGCGCAATTCAAACGCTATGCACACAACGATGTCGCACAACTGCGTACACTTTTGAGCGCATCTACCTCGGCGCAAAATCTCATCATGACCGACAGCATATTCAGCATGGACGGCGATCTTGCGCCGTTACCCGCGTTGGTGGAGTGTGCACGCGAACACAATGCCCAGTTGATGATCGATGATGCACACGGCTTCGGCGTGTCGGGCGCGCAAGGCAGGGGTGCGTTAGAGCAGTTTGCATTGTCCAGCACCGATGTGCCTATCTATATGGCGACGTTGGGAAAGGCGCTGGGGTGTTTCGGCGCGTTTGTCGCGGGGTCGGAAGAATTAATCGAGACATTGATCCAAGAATCACGGCCCTATATCTACACCACCGCGACGCCGCCTGCGCTTGCCGAGGCGACGCGCGCGAGTTTGCGCGTGGTGCAAACAGAGTCTTGGCGGCGCGAACATCTGCGCGAATTAATTTCAACATTTAGAGGCGGTGCCCAACAATTGGGATTGCGGTTGTTAGATTCCGCGACGCCGATCCAACCCATCATCTTTGGCGAGGCCGCCGATGCGTTGGCCGCCAGCGAAAAATTGCGTGCGCAAGGCGTGTGGGTCAGCGCGATACGCCCGCCGACCGTGCCTGCAGGCAGCGCGCGTTTGCGTGTGACACTCAGCGCCGCACACAGCATCGAACACGTTGAACGACTGCTCTGTGCGTTGGAGAACGCGGCATGAGACTGCATACCACGACGCTGGGAGAAGGTTTGGATGTGGTGATGCTGCATGGATGGGGGCTCAATCAACACATCTGGGGTGACGCCGCGCAGATCCTCAGCCAGCATGCACGTTTAACGTTGGTGGATCTTCCTGGCCACGGGCAGAGCCCGATGTTGGAAAACTACACATTGGAAGGCGTCGTCAACGCGGCGCTGGAGGTCGCGCCGCCGAATGCAGTATGGTTGGGCTGGTCGTTGGGCGGATTGGTCGCAATGGCCGCCGCCGAGGCGCAGCCGCAGCGCTGCAATAAATTGGTATTGGTGACCGCCAATCCGTGTAATGTGCAACGCGACGCTTGGTCGCACGCGATGCAAGCCAGCGTATTGGAACAATTCGCGCAAAATCTTGCCACGGACTACGATCAAACCTTGCAACGTTTTCTGATGTTGCAATGCAAAGGCAGCGAGCACGCGCGCGAAACCGTGCGTGTGCTGCGTGAACGATTGGAGGCCGGGGGCCGCCCGCAGGCGGCGGCACTGCGCGCGGGGTTAGCGCTATTGCAACACAGCGATGTGCGACCGCAGCTTGCGAACATTGCATGCAATACTTTGTTGATCTATGGTCAACATGATGTACTGGTGCCCGCCAGCGGCGCGCCGCACGTCGCGGCGATGTTGCCACGTGCACGCGCGGAAATCATACGCGGTGCGGCACACGCGCCCTTCGTATCGCATCTTCCGCAGTTTATAGACCTTATTAACGGCTTTTTACACACCTGATGAATTCTCCCGACACGCACAACGCCCTTTGGCAACTGGATAAAACCCGCATCCGCGCAAATTTTTCACACGCGGCGGCAACCTACGACGGCGCGGCGGTTTTGCAGCGCGAGATCGCGGGTCGCGTCGTCGAG
>JAOUGF010000351.1 GCA_029857925.1 Gammaproteobacteria bacterium | reverse complement strand
GCGGAATTGATTATATTGTCCGCGATGCAACGCAAGGAAAGTCGCGGTTTGCACTTTACGCGAGATTTTCCCCAGACGTTACCACACGCGGAAAACACCGTGCTTACGCCCAACGCGTCGTAGGGGTCGGTGTTTACCCGCGCTTTTTACCAATGTTGAATCCGAATACTTTAACGTCGCGCGGCGGTTCCACCCAGGCGTGTAGCCTGACACGTAGACGCCGGAACAACTCATGCGGTGCGGCATCTGCAATCACGGCCACCCTGCGACGTCCCCCCTTTTCCAGGTTGAGCGGCACCACCACCAACCACGGGTGCACAAACGCGCCATTGTGCAAAGATGCAGTGAATTGTTGCCCATTGCGCTGAAAAACCTGCCATTGGTCATCGTGTAGCCACACCATTCGCGTCACCGCCAGCGGGTGCCTCTGCAGCGCATAACGACACACGTAATAGAAACCGCTGCAGACTATACCCAGCAGGCTAACCCATTGTGCGATCAAGGGCACTGGCACAACCAACACCCATACCGCTGCACCCGCGTGCAACAGCGCCAGCAACACCGTTAAAACGCGTGAGGGGGCTAATTCAATAAGAAGGGGTGTTGCGTATGCACTGGACGACATCGGCGATAATCGCGGACTCAGGTTTGTTGTGACCGAGGAAATACTCTAACAATTCCTGATCAGAAAAATTCAGCAGTTCTTCGAACGCGATCTGCTCGTCTAACGTCAAATCGGCAAAGCCATAATCGAGAAAATTCTCAAGGATAACATCAAGTTCTAACATCCCACGGCGGCATCGCCAACGCAATCGCCCATCGGCATTCGTAGTGTCAGTTAACATAGTCCTCCAGATATAGGCGTAGGGCCTACATCACTTGTTTCAACATCTTGGTCTTGATGCCATGTATCGCCTTGGCCGGATTCAGGCCCTTGGGACACACATCGGTACAATTCATGATGGTATGGCATCTATAAAGTTTATACGGTCCTTCCAAAGATGCCAAGCGTTCGTCGGTGGCTTGGTCGCGGCTGTCTTCGATAAAACGTGCCGCTTGTAATAGCGCCGCAGGGCCACGGAATAGGTCTGGGTTCCACCAAAACGACGGGCATGCGGTAGAACAACACCCACATAAAATGCATTCATATAACCCGTCTAATTTGTCGCGCTCTTGCGGCGATTGCAGGCGTTCGATCTCAGGTTCGGGGTCTAGCGTGATGAGATAGGGTTTAACCGCACGATATTGTTGATAAAACTGCGCCAGATCGACAACCAAGTCGCGCACTACCGGCAGGCCGGGCAAGGGTCTGATTTCGATGGGCGCTTTCAGTTCAGCGACCGGCGTGATACAGGCCAAACGATTGACGCCATTGATGTTGAGACCGTCAGACCCGCAAACACCCTCACCGCAGGAGCGGCGAAAACTCAAGGTTTCGTCTTGGGCCTTGATGTCCGTCAGCGCGTCCAGCACCATCATGCCGGGTGTCAGTTCGATATCAAACGCCTGCATGCGAGGCGCCTGATCGACTTCAGGATTGTAGCGATAAACATTAAAACGCATGGCCGTATGCTCGTCAGTAAGTCCGTTCTTTCGGAGGGAAGGTTTCTACGGTCATCGGCCGCAGACGCACGGGCTTGAATTCTATGCGCTCATCTTTCATAAAGAATAAACTGTGTTTCAACCATTTGTCATCATCCCGCTTAGGGAAATCCATGCGCATGTGCGCGCCACGGCTTTCTTCGCGCGACAACGCCGCGTGGATGGTGGCGACCGCAACCTCCACCAAATTTTCCAATTCTAGGGCCTCGACACGCGCCGTGTTAAACACCTTGCTATGATCGCGCAGCCGTACGTCGGGCAACCGGGCCTTGATTGCGCGTATCTTTTCGAGACCGGCACGCAACACCTTTTCAGTACGAAATACGCCGCAGTGTGCATCCATTTCCTTTTGCATCTCGGTGCGCAACGCATCGACGGTTTCGCCGTCACCCTTTTGATCCCAACGCGCCAAACGCGCCAGCGCACGATCGGCGCTGGCCGCATTGAACGGGCGATGATAACGGTTTTGTTGCAAATATTCGTTGATATGATTGCCCGCCGCGCGCCCAAACACGACGATATCCAACAACGAATTACCGCCCAAACGATTGGCGCCGTGCACCGAAACACAGGCGGCCTCGCCGACGGCATAGAGGCCCGGCACCGGTTCTTCGCTACGATTGCCCATCGGCGACACTACCTGCCCTTGGCGATTGGTGGGGATGCCGCCCATCGTATAATGCGCCGTCGGCGAAATGGGGATGGCCTCTTTGATCGGGTCGATGTGCAAAAAATTCAGACATAGATCGCGTATGCCGGGCAGGCGCTTCATAATCACGTCAGCGCCAAGATGATCGAGTTTTAATAACACATAATCACCGTTCGGACCGCACCCTCGCCCTTCATGCATTTCGGTCGCGACCGCACGGCTGACCACGTCGCGGCTCGCCAAATCTTTGGCATGCGGCGCGTATCTTTCCATAAAGCGCTCGCCGTTTTTATTCAATAAATAACCGCCTTCACCGCGCGTGGCCTCAGAGATCAACATGCCCTTGCCCGCAATGCCGGTCGGGTGAAATTGAAAAAACTCCATGTCCTGCAACGGTATGCCGACGCGCAACGCCATCGCCAGGCCGTCGCCGGTATTGATGCGCGCGTTGGTGTTGTTGCGGAAGATGCGCCCTGCGCCGCCGGTCGCCAATAGCGTGGTCTTGGCCTCGATGATCATCACCTCGCCAGTCTCTATCTCCAGCACCACCGCGCCCAGAATATACCCGTCGTCATCTTGCACCAAATCAATCGCCATGAATTCGTCAAAAAAATGCGTGCGTGCGCGTATGTTTTGTTGATACAAGGTGTGCAAAATCGCATGCCCGGTACGATCCGCCGCCGCGCACGTGCGCGCGGCCTGCGCGCCACCAAAGTTCTGGCTTTGCCCGCCAAACGGACGCTGATATATCATACCGTTGTCCAGACGCGAAAACGGCACGCCCGCGTGTTCAAGCTCATAGACCAATTTAGACGCCGCACGACACATATATTCCACGGCGTCTTGATCGCACAGATAATCGCCGCCTTTAATCGTGTCGTACATGTGCCAGTGCCAGTTGTCCGGCGACACATTGCCCAACGCCGCATTGATGCCGCCTTGCGCCGCCACCGTGTGCGACCGCGTCGGAAATACTTTAGACACCACGGCGACCGTGGCCTCCGCCTGCGCCAACTGTAAGGCCGCGCGCAATCCGCCGCCGCCAGACCCTATCACTAGGCAATCAAATTTACGTCGCGGTATATTGGCCATTACCATAATCCTGCTAAAAT
>JAOUGF010000009.1 GCA_029857925.1 Gammaproteobacteria bacterium | reverse complement strand
AACTGCTTCGGCGATGCTCCCGTAACCAGGCTTAGTCACTACCACATCGCTGCTTGCGACCAAATCTTGAAACGGCCATCCAAAATCCGGGTGCTGTGCAATGTCGGCGCGCCGCAGTCCCCATTGCGCAGGAAGTATCCAGACAATCTGCGAGTGGTACGGCCAATCCGCATGCGGCGTCCCGGTTTCTATACCGCCGGGTGTGACCAACGCGATTTTGACGTTATCCGCCACCTGCAAGCGTGCACGCAACTCAGCGTTTCGATTGACACCGAGTGTCGCGATGGGCCCGACCAGGTGTTGGCGCGCGATGTCCGTCATCGGCATACTGGGCGTTGTGCGAATGAATAATATGCTTTGATTATAGGCGGTATGCAGTTTTTCGAGCAGTAATTGAGCGCCCGACAGGTTACGAAAATAATACTGTAAGATCGACAACCAGTTCAACGATCCTAGCGCCACCGCGGGGATTTCAGCCTTTGCCGCAGCAGCAAGGGTGATAAAAGGGACGTTCGCGAGTATCAGATCCGGTTGCAAACTGCGGAGTAATTTGCACTCAACGTCTACGCGTTGCTCCCACTGCGCCAACAATTCCAGGTAGGCGCGCAGACTTGCCTCGACATCGACATCAAACGCGGAATGCATGCGCAGACCAAAATCGCTAGCCGTGGAAATGACCTCAAACTCCCCATTCAAGCGCGAGGCCAACACGCTACGGCCCAAGCCCGTCAGCAAGCTTACACGCAGTGCAGGGATACGGCGCCACAAGGCGTTCACTACCGGCGCTATTTGTGCAAAATGACCAAATCCATGGGCGGAAACTGCAACGACGAGATGTGGGTTGGACATATTTGCGTGGCCGTTAGCGATAGGAATTTATTATATAAATGAAAAATGGATCAAGACTGGGTCGCGCGTGCGGTAAGTTCTGCATCAAGTTCCTGCAAACGTTCCGGCGTCCCCACGTCAGTCCAGCGACCGCGATAGTGCTCCCCACTGACTTCCCCGCGTGACATCGCACTACGCAACAACGGCGCCAATGGGAAACGCCCTTCCTTGCTGCCGCGAAATAACACCGGGGCGTACACCCCAATTCCGCTAAACGTGAGCAGTGTTGCGCCTTCCGGCATCACGCGCCCCTGTATCAACGCAAAATCTCCTCGCAGATTATGCGGCGGATTATCGACCAGCACCAGGTGCGCGACACCTTGCAGCGGATTTAACAACCGCTGATATGGAAAATCCGTCCACACGTCGCCGTTCACAACGATAAACGGCGCCTCTCCCAACAACGGCAGCGCGCGAAATATGCCGCCACCGGTCTCCAACGCCTCACCCTCCGGCGAATATTGGATGCGCGCCCCGTAGCGTGTGCCGTTGCCTAAGGTCTGTTCGATTTGCACGCCGAGATGCGCGTGATTAATAACAATGTCAACCACACCGATGGCTGCCAACGCGCGCAAGTGATATTCAATCAAGCGTTCGGGCCCGGCACGCAACAAGGGTTTTGGCGTATGATCGGTCAGTGGACGCATGCGTTCCCCCCGGCCTGCGGCCAAGATCATCGCCTTCACAATGCCGCCCCGTTCTGCATATCTAGACGCGGCAATACCGCGCGCTCCAATAATTGCGCCAGGGGTTGCAATTCCGGGTATTCACGACACACACCCAACACATAGTTGAGGGTACGCGGAATGTCTTTTAAATAGCCCGGTTTGCCGTCGCGGTGCAATAGTCGGGCAAATATGCCTATCGCCTTCAGATGGCGTTGTGCGCCCATCCAATCAAACCAGCGCTTGAACTGCAGAGGCTCCACCGCCTGCAAAATGCCCTTCTCTTCCGCACGTTGGCGATATTGGTCGGCCCACGCAAGCACGCGCGCGGTAGGCCATGCGACATAGCAATCGCGCAATAACGAAACCAAATCGTAGGTCACAGGGCCTTCTACCGCATCTTGAAAATCCAGTATGCCGGGATTGCGTTCGGATGTGACCATCAAATTGCGCGAATGATAGTCGCGGTGCACCCACACACGCGGTTGCTCAAGCGCCGATAGTATCAAACGTTCAAATACCGTGGTAAGGATATGCGCCTGTTCGTCGTCCACAGGCAAATTCAGATGGCGTTGTAAAAACCATTCGCGAAATATTCCCAATTCACGAGACAACAATGCGTAATCATACAACGGAAGTTCGATTTCCTCGGGTTTGGGCGCCGATTGCAGGCGTAAAACCGCCTGTAATGCGTCGCCATACAATTGTTCGACACTGCCTTCGTTCAACGCCCCCAAATATTGCCGGGTACCCAAGTCGGACAACAATAAAAACCCCTGGTCTAGACGAGCCTCAATAATTTCCGGCACATTAAGGCCGATGCCCAACAAGGCCTGCGCAATGGTAATATACGGCAGGCAATCTTCTTGGCCGGGTGGCGCGTCCATGACGATACGGCTGGTGCCGCCATAGGTGACACGAAAATAACGTCGAAAGCTCGCATCCGTAGACGCCGGTGCCAAGTTGAATTTGGTGATGCGTAGGTCATCGTGCAACCATTGCGCAAGTTGTTGTAAACGCGGATCAGAAAACAAATTCATCGTAAGAATAAAACCAAGAGGTATTCGGGTCATGATACAAGTTTTATGCCCTCGCCGTAAACTCGGTCGCAGGCCATTCCCGCTAATTCCAAAGTGTTTTCGTTATATACGTTTACAGCGTGGCGTCTTCCTGGGAAAATACCGCCCGCAGGCCCCTGCTGGAGACTTTTACGCACCCATGTCCGCCCGTTGGACCCGAATCATACGTCATTTGTGCCTGCTCCACCTGGTGTGTGTTGTGCCTGGTCATGCTGCCATACCTGTCGCATTGGCGGAAGATCCCGCAGTATGCACCAGCAACCAGCCCCTGGTAATTCCACGTCCCGAGTTGTTCACACCGGGTCAAGACATCCATATCTCAGCCGGTCGTTCTACCACCGAACAGGGTAACCTGTATATCCTTGAAGACAATGTCAAACTTGACCAAGGCACGCGCGCGCTATATGCCGATCGCATGACCTATGACAAACAAACCGACCACGCGGACGCCGAAGGCCATGTACGTTATGAACAACAAGGCGTGGTATTGCAAGGCAACCATGCAACCATCAGCCTGACCACCAACGTCGCGCAAATTGACGACGCGCAATATGTATTGGGGGATCAGAAAATGCGCGGCACCGCCGAACATATCGACCTGTCCAATGGCAATGTGATATTGACCGGCGCTACCTATACTACCTGTCGCCCCGGTCAAGACCATTGGCTGCTGTCCGCTTCAAACTTAGAGGTAAATAACGACACCAACACCGGCACGGCGCGCAATGTTGTGTTGGAATTTTTCAGTATCCCCCTCTTTTATTTTCCTTACCTCAATTTTTCTCTAGGCCCGCGCAAATCGGGTATCCTGCCGCCGCTGATCTCAAACAGCAACAACACAGGCGTAGATTTGGCGCTGCCTTATTATTGGAACATCGCCCCCGATCGCGACGCCACACTGACACCGCGTTATATGAGCGCACGTGGCGTGCAGCTCAACAGCGAATTTCGCTATCTCAATCGCACGAATAAAGGTACGCTGTATGCGGAGTGGATGCCCAACGACACGCTGATGCAGGCCTCTCGCTCGCTAATTTCTTGGGACCACAAACAACAATTCAGTTCCCATAGTGATGGCGGTTTCACCTATGCAAAGGTCGGCGATGGCAAGTATTTTCGTGAATTGGGCAGCAATCTTAATATCGCCAGTCTTTCCTATTTGGAACGCAATGCACGCCTGCGATACGGTTCAGACCAATATGCGCTTAGCGCCCTCGCGCAAAATTTCCAAGTCTTGGACCCCAACCTACCTATCCCCTATCAGCGGTTGCCGCAAATCACCGGCACCTGGCGCGGCACGTGGGCGCGCAGCCAACTTGAAACACAGGCCGACTATGTGCATTTTTTTCGCGCCGCCACAGACCGCGTGCAGCGCTTGCACCTCGCCCCTCGCTTGGCCATGAATTGGCGCAATGAGTCAGGTTACTTTGTCCCAAGCGTTACCCTCCGCGCGACGCAGTATCGTATTTATAGTGGCCAAAACCTCACGCGGGTGATTCCTACCGCGTCATTGGGTAGCGGACTGTTTTTTGATCGCGACGATGTGACACGCCGCCATACCTTGGAACCACAGGTGTTTTATACCTTTACTCCCTATCAAGACCAGACGTCACTGCCCTCCCCGTTTGAAAGCGGCGTGCCGGAAGTCAGCCTCGCCCAACTGCTGCGTGAAGACCGTTACACCGGGATCGACCGCATAGGCGATCAACAGCGCCTGGTCAGCGCGTTGACCTACCGCAACTTTTTACGTGAACGCGGCGTCGAAGAGCTTGTGGCGAGCGGGGCCTTGATCTATCACCTAAGCACCGAACGGGTAACCCTTCCCGGACAGTCCGCGACTCCTGCAGGCGCATATGACACTTTTGCTGCGCTAGACACCCATTGGGGGCCGCGTTGGAGCACCCATGGTGATATTTATTGGCCTATGCATGAACAAAACCCCGCGAAGGGCGCCGCTTTGCTAAAATACACCGGGAACACCCAACGTGGCGAGCTCGCGTACCGCTACCGGCGCGACCAATGGGAGTTAATACAAGCATCCGTGGGATGGCGTCCGCAGGCCCGTTGGCGGGTTGCTGCACGCGCCAATTATTCTTTGGACACACGTCGTCTGGAAGAAACGGTCGCCGGAGTGGAATTCAGCGATTGTTGCTGGGGCGTGTCATTTATCTTACGGCGGTTTGTCACCGACATTCATGGTGCGGAAAACACCGCAATAGGTTTGCAGTTTGAATTGAAAGGTCTAAGCAGTGTAGGCAGTCGGCTCGATCAGGGGCTGGCACATGATTTATTTACGTTTTAGGTTAAAAGTATGCGACGATTTACGACCCTTTTAGCGTTTTTCGCACCGTTCATCGTGCATGCCGCAGATGACAATACACGTATGCTGGATCGCGTAGTAGCGATCGTCAACGACGACATCATCACGGAATCCGAATTGGACGCGCAATTGAAGGTGATTAAACAACAGCTGGCAGACAGTAAAACCCAGCTGCCACCCGCCAATATTTTGCGCCACCAAGTGCTGGAACGCGAAATCGTAAAGCAGATTCAATTACAGCTCGCCAAGGCAACCGGCATCATTGTTGACGACAACGCCCTAAACAATACACTGACCACCATCGCCTCACAAAACAATATGCAGGTGCGCGAGTTTGCAGACAGTCTGGAAGCGCAAGGTTATCCTTTTGTGCAATTTCGAGAAGATATACGCAATGACATGGTAATGGCCAATCTACGGCAACGGGAAGTCGTCAACCGCATCGTCATCAGTGATCAAGAAGTGGAAAACTTCCTGGCTACTCAATCCGTGCAAGGTAATGCAGATGACCAATATCGCCTAGGCCACATTTTGATTTCGGTGCGCGAAGCCGCCTCACCCGCAGACATTAAAATCGCACGCGAAAAGGCCGAGTCTATCCTCGAAAAACTCAAAAAAGGCGCTGATTTCCGCCAAACCGCCGTTTCATATTCGGACGCGCCTCAAGCTTTAGAAGGGGGTGACTTAGGTTGGCGCAAGGCAGGTGAATTACCCACCCTGTTCGCAAACCGCGTAGTCACTATGAAAATCAATGAAGTCAGCGAACTGATTCGCAGTGCCAGTGGTTTCCATATCATCAAATTGCTAGAAAAACGCGCCGTGGCGCAAAATAAAGTGACCCAAGCCCTGGTCCGGCATATATTGATACGCCCGAATGAATTATTGTCAGAGAGCGACGCCCTGATCCGTATTCAACAACTAAAACGGCGCATTGATGGCGGTGAAAACTTCGCTGAACTGGCGAAATCAAACAGTGATGATCGTGCGAGCGCGAGCCAAGGCGGCGACCTAGGATGGAAGGGCCCAGGTGATTTCGTCCCGCAATTTGAAAATGTCATGGATAAAACCGCCATCGGAAAAATCAGCGAACCCTTTCAGACACAATTTGGCTGGCACATCTTGCAGGTTATGGAACGCCGCACCATGGGCAATGATGAAGAATACAAACTCTCCAAGGCGAAAGACCTCTTACGCCAACGCAAACTCGAAGAGTTACACGAAACTTGGCTGCGCCAATTGCGCGACGAGGCCTACGTTGACATCAAACTCGAGAACTAACATTCCGAAAATCGCCATCACCGCAGGGGAACCCGCAGGTATCGGCCCGGACTTGTGTGTGATGGCGGCGCAACGCCCCTGGAACGCACTGTTGGTCGTCGTCGGCGACGCGCAAATGCTGCGCGCACGCGCCGCGCAATTGGGTTTGCCGTTGCGCGTGGTACCGTATCACACCGATATGCCCGCCACACCGCAGCCTACTGGCGCCTTGTGCGTATTAGACACCCCCACCACTGACGATGTGCATGCGGGCATCCTCAATGCCAGCAACGCGCACTACGTTTTAGAGACGCTAGTGCGGGCGACCTCGGGTTGCCTGTGCGGAGAATTTGCGGCGCTGGTCACAGGGCCGGTGCACAAAGGAATCATTAACGATGCCGGCATCCCCTTCACAGGTCACACGGAATTCCTCGCCGAGGCCACGCATGCGCCGCAAGAAGTCATGATGCTGACCACCCAAGGCTTACGCGTCGCACTAGTCACCACGCACCTTGCACTACGCGACATCGCCAACGCGATAACGCGAGAACGTATTATCGCCGTCGTACAGACCTTACACCGAGATTTACGCCGCTATTTTGCGATCGCCTCACCGCGCATCTTAGTTTGCGGGCTCAACCCGCATGCCGGCGAAGGAGGCCACCTCGGGCGTGAAGAAATTGATGTCATTATTCCTGCGTTAGAAACCTTGCAACGCTTAGGGATCACCACCCAAGGACCGCTGCCTGCGGATAGCTTGTTCACGCCACAATACCTAGATCATGCCGATGCCGTGCTCGCGATGTATCACGATCAAGGGCTACCGGTACTCAAATATGCCGGGTTTGGCAACGCCATTAATGTCACACTCGGTCTCCCCATAATTCGCACCTCTGTGGACCATGGTACTGCGCTGCCTTTGGCGGGCACGGGTCAGGCAGACGTGAGCAGCATGTGCCTTGCAATCACTACGGCACTGGAGATGCATCAAAACGCTATATGAATCATCGACCACGCAAACGCTTTGGGCAAAACTTTCTCCACGATCAAAATGTCGTCGAACGTATCGTACTCGCGATTTCTCCGCGGCGCGATCAGCACCTGGTTGAGATCGGCCCGGGAAAAGGCGCACTTACCCGCCCGTTATTGGACCGCGTAGATAAGCTTGACGTCATTGAAATAGACCGCGATCTGGCGCCGCACCTGGAACATGAACTCGGCCAGTTTGGCCGCTTGCGTGTACATCAAGCCGATGCGTTAACCTTTGATTTTCGACATTTGGCGCGCGACGGGCGCAAACTTCGCGTCGTGGGCAATCTGCCCTATAACGTCTCCACACCTTTGCTATTTCATCTGCTGGATCAGGTGGACGTCGTTGAAGATATGCACTTTATGCTGCAAAAAGAGGTTGTAGATCGCATGGCGGCCGCACCCAACAGCGATGACTACGGACGTTTGAGCGTAATGATACAATTTTTCTGTAAAGTGGAAAAAATGTTTAATGTCAAACCCGGTTCATTTTTTCCAGCGCCAAAAGTGGATTCCGCGGTGGTGCGCCTCATTCCGCACACGCAGCCCATTGTCGCGGTAGATGACGTCGCGATGTTTTCCCGGGTCGTGACCGCTGCATTCGCTCAACGCAGAAAAACGTTACGCAACGCGTTAAAAGGTTTGCTTGATCAAGACGGTATTATCGCCGCAGGTGTATTGCCCGATGCGCGCGCGGAAACTTTAGGACTCGCCCAATTTGCATCGCTTAGCAATGTCACTCACAAATCATTGCTAACAAAAACGTAAATTCTAAGACTAATTTTTTGAACTGATTTATTGCGCGCACGTTTTCCGAAGAAACGGCAGTTGGGTGCCGTGAAACGTGCGCTTTTCCGTGCGCAGGGTAAGACACAGCGCCGTGCGGGCCGACCCTTAACAAGATTTGCAGTAGATGCGTGCGGCGAAGCACGCAATCTGCTGCATAGCGTCCATACCCAACGGGCGCATGCATCATTTGAAATAAATGCATGCGTATCATGGCACTAAGATTGGCTACAGCGGTAATCTGCTTTTTCTAGATTCAACTCAGATTGTCCATTAGCCATCTACAGTGAACGATCAATCCACTGGATCTGGTCGCAATAATCCACAATTCCCGCTGTCGACACAGAACCGCTACACATCTGCGTGTTTTGCGTATGCGTTCCCCCCTCTTCAACTCCTTGATAGCTCTCGCTACGACGCCAAAAGGACAATCTGGGTTGAATAAAGATTGCGCGGAAAAAATGGGTTACACGTAGACAATAACAAACTGTTACTGCCGCTTCTAACATTTTGATCCTCATGAAATATTCGCAAAAAAATCACCCAATGGGTACGCGCGCTATTTCGCCGTTTCTAGAATAATTGGATGTGCATGCCATGATTTCTTGTCAATTCGCTTGAATTGAACAACAATTGGACACTGTTTACTAGTGCATATCGCGAATTTACAATTCATCATTGACGTTTATGCAGTTTTTTTCTTGACTTTCACTCCTTGGCCAAGTAATTTTTAGTTGTGCCTATTACGAAAGGAATCGAGGCGTGCAACTTTCCCACTTTGCTGAAGTCACTACAGGACACGGCTTTCGACGCCGAATCACCGCACAACCGGGCGGTGGATGTTATGTTATTCAAATGAAGGACGTCACCCCAGCACTAACAATCGACTGGCACAGCGTCACCGAAACGGCGGTACAGGGTCGCCGACCCAATTATCTAATTAAAGGTGACATCTTGGTTGCGGGAAGGGGTAATCACAACTACGCTGTTCTCATAGAGCCTATAGAACGGCCGCTTGTGGCCGCGCCCTATTTCTTTGTCGTCAGAAATCATCGCCCAGACATGGTCTTACCCGCCTACATCGCGTGGTTACTAAACGCCGGTCCGGCGCAAGCGTGGTTCAAGCAATCTGCCCTTGGTGCCAAGAGCAAGCATTTGCGCATAAACACCGTTAAACAAGCCCCAGTATTTAGCCTGCCCCTGCATGACCAACACCGATTGTTAGCGATAGACAGCAATCTGTTTGCATTACAGCAACATTACCAACATCTAATGGCGCTGGACAACACCCTAAGAAAGCATCTTGCCACACAACTATTCAGTGCCCGCTATTTTACTCGGCTACATTCCTTTTTGGCACTCAGAACGCAGCGAGATAGATACTTTGCTGAATTAGAGTCACTCATCACCGATTCGCAATTGCTCCTTGATGAATTAGCAGCCACCGATAGCGTGCGCGAATCGACAGCGGCATATCACCAAGATATACACAGGCCACCGTTTAGCAGTCGACTTAGTCACTATAAACCTCCGGTCACGCGCATGTCATCCCTATTTGTCAGTTGACACTAGTCCCGATTCGTTTTGAATGAGACGCGCCACTTCTGCAACAAGCGACACAAAAATGAGAACCTAAAATGACCCTGCGTAACACAATTAAAAATCTATCCAAGTCCCTGTTCCTTGATCAAGACACGACAAGGTCGATAGATTCACTCATTGCAAACGTATCAGAGAAGGCCCAACGCTACTTTTTGCACGACCTACATCTCATAGGCGCGTTCGGCTCCTACTCGCGCAATACCTTGCTACCTAGACAAATGGATAGTCGTACCGTCATTGACGTCATGGTATGTTTGAATATCTCCTCAAAAATGGCGTCAGACCACCTCAACTATTTGCAACAATTTGTTGAGCACGTTTTTCCAAATCAGAATTTTTCACGCACACCGCGTTCGCTTACTTTGCATTTTTCGCCCTATCCTGTACGATTACTGCCCGCCGTTGCATCTGACGCCGCAGCCTACCGAATTCCTGCACGGTCCACCGCTGGCTGGCTCTATATCAATCCCACTGAATGTATGCGACGCTTGGAATTTGCCGATCAGTTTAACCGTGGCATGGTCCGTCCATTAATACGCGTAGCAAAATACTGGAACGCGACACACGACTATCCGTTTCATCCGTTTGAAATTGAGCAAGCGATAATCAACAAAGGTTACCAATATTCGGGTGGATTATTTTCTGCCCCAGATCTATTCGACTACGTCTATGATTTTCTGACCCATCCACCCACGATGCAGGAAACTCTCACGTGGAAACTACAGGCCATCCGACGCACACAGATTTATCTGGAGCGCGCGCGCCGCCTCGATGCAGGTTCGCGCAAACAAGCGGCCATTAAATGCATAACAAAGGTATTACCCCCGATTCCGACAAAACCAACGACAAACATCGGTCAAGTGTGGTTGGGGGCGTAAGCTATCAATGGTGATGACCACCTTCGGCGTGGGCATGTCCGTGTTGAATCTCTTCTTCGGTGGCTTCACGTACGTTAACGACGTCCAACTCAAACGCGAGCGTCTTGCCGGCATAAGGATGATTCGTATCCACATCCAACATCTTCAGGCCCACCTTAACTACCGTCGCAGGCACGTAGCCTTTGGATGAGTTTAACTGGACTACCATGCCCGGCACGAACTTAATTTTGGCCTTGGCGGGTTTTACCACGTGGTTAATCGACACACGTTGGATGGCATCGGCCACACGTTCTCCATAGGCGACCTCCGGTGTCAACGTAACGCTGATATGATCGCCTGCCTGCTTACCTTCCAGCGCATTCTGGATACCAACGATCATGTTGTTATAGCCGTGGAGATAGGCCATAGGCGCGCCGATGCGCGAATCTTCCAATTGATCTCCGCCCACTTCGCGTACGGAATAATGAAACTCTACGATTTTACCTTTATTCACTTGCATGCGATGTCCTCCGACAATCAATTTGTGCTACCAAGAAACCCATCATCTACTCGCTACCACTGGCCGCTTCAACTTGATCCGATATTTCCAACCAACGCGACTCCAACTCCGACAATTCGCTGCGCAATAGTTTTTGTTGATCCAACAGTTTTTTGAGTTGATCTTTAGCTTCGGCCTGATAAATCTCCGGCTCGCTCAAGCGCCGCTCCAACTCGCGCTTTTGCGTGGACAACGCCTCCATACGCGCCTCAACCTTTTGCAGTTCTTTTTTCAATGGTTGCAGTTTTTGCCGCTGCTCGGCCTGTGCGCGACGTTGATCTTTGCGTTGCGCCGCACTTTGGCCTGGCACGCTAGCGTCCGCCGCAACAAATTGTTGCGCACGCCTTTGCGCAATCAACTTGGCATAATCGTCTAAATCGCCGACAAATTCCTCTACCCTGCCGTCCGCCACTAGTAACCACTTGTCGGTAATCGCACTGAGCAGGCCGCGATCATGTGACACGATGACCATCGCGCCTGCATAATCCTGCAACGCACGACTCAACGCATCGCGCATATCCAAATCCAAGTGATTGGTTGGCTCGTCCAATAATAACAAATTAGGGCTTTGATATACCAACATGGCAAGCACCAAACGCGCCTTTTCGCCGCCAGAAAACGGCGCGATAGGCGTGCTGACCCGCTCTCCTCTAAAATCAAATCCACCTAAAAAATCACGCAGTGTTTGCTCGCTAGCCTTGGGGTCCAAACGCTGAAGATGCATCAGCGCACTATCATTCGCATGCAATTGTTCTAGCTGATGTTGCGCGAAATAACCGATGCGCAAATCCGGCGACGGCGTGCGCTTGCCTTGCTGGGTATTAAGATCACCCGCCATCAACTTTATCAACGTCGATTTCCCTGCGCCATTCGGCCCCAGCAACCCTATCCTATCACCCGGCACCAGGCTCAGTGTCACATCATTTAAAATGCGTTTCTCACCATATCCCAATGCGATATGTTCAAGATTCAACAACGGATAAGGCATTTTCAACGGCGGGCGAAACTGAAAATGAAACGGGCTATCGACATGCGCGGCGCCGATCAATTCCATACGCTGCAAGGCCTTAATGCGACTTTGCGCCTGCCGCGCCTTCGTCGCCTGCGCGCGAAACCGATCGATATAACTGCGTATATGCGCGATCTCGCGTTGTTGCTTTTCAAACGCCGTTTGTTGTTGCGCCAAACGCTCCGCGCGCATCACCTCAAACGCGGAATAATTGCCGGTGTAGAGCGTAATTGTCTCATTCTCCAAATGGGCGATGTGGCCGACGACATGATCTAAAAATTCTCTATCATGCGAAATCAACAACAAGGTGCCGGGATATTGTGCCAACCATTCCTCTAGCCACAATACTGCATCGAGGTCCAAATGGTTGGTGGGTTCATCCAACAACAACAAATCCGAGCGACACATCAAGGCCTGGGCAAGGTTCAACCGCATCCGCCACCCGCCGGAAAAGCTACGCACCGGCGCCTCCAGTTGATCGGGTCTAAACCCCAGGCCGTCCATCAACTTGGCGGCACGTATGCGCGCGTTGTATCCGTCTATGTTGTCCAGTTGGACATGGAGGTGGGCGATCGCGATGCCGTCATGCGCCGCTTCGGCCTCAGCCAGCGCGGTTTGAACCTTGCGCAACTCCTGGTCGCCGTCCATCACATACTCAATGGCGGCCCTGTCTACCCCGGGAGTCTCTTGCGCGACATGCGCGATGACCCATTGCGGCGGCCAGCTGACCTCGCCATGGTCACTGCGTAACTCGCCGCGCAGCAACGAAAAAAGACTGGATTTGCCGGTGCCATTGGCGCCCGTCAAACCCACCTTATAACCGCTATAGATCTGCAACGTGGCGCCCGCGAATAATACGCGACCACCGCGCCGGAGAGAGACATCATTGAAGGCTAACATGGGGCGAGAGTGTAACAGCCAGGAGGGGGGCTTTTCCAGCGGGTTCGCTGGCAAAACGGCCTGGCCGCAGGGCCATAGACTACTTGCCCCTCAAGATATTGGATCGTGACCCTGGTATCCTCAGCCCCCTGTGGCGCCCCCTCACGGGTATA
Organism: Gammaproteobacteria bacterium; assembly: GCA_029857925.1. GTDB lineage: Bacteria > Pseudomonadota > Gammaproteobacteria > S012-40 > S012-40 > CAKKRP01. The sequence continues at coordinate 1,134 of JAOUGF010000009.1, read as the reverse complement.
CAAAATACTTTGTAATTTGCCAGTTACACACCATTAAGCGTACGGTGCCTTATCCAATGAGTATCAATATGCTTTGCCTCGCTATGACAACGTTGCGATAGGCTTTTCTAGAACACATGGCGCCCCCCCTGAAATTCTTCGGATCAATAGCGTCGGAGTCGTTATTTTAACGCCCCACAAACGACCACGGCTTGTCTTTAAAGGCAAGCTGATCGCGCTGCCACCAAGTTTGCCAGGTGTTGATCGCGGAAGTTTGTTGCCAGATAAACCCGTCGGGTTCGAACGCGGAAGACTGGCCAGAACGTATCAGCAATTCCATATTCGCTTGCAGACGTTCGTTCGCCGTGCGCTTGGGGTCGGCCAGGTCGTCGATGCAGGTCTTGAGTGTAAAGGCTTGGCCGTGTCGCCAGCGTGGCGCGCTCGCAAAGCGCTTCGCTTGGGCCTGCCACCATTGCCGCCACGGTTCGTGTTGCGTGTTTATCCGCGGCACCTCGCGTGTCTTGGGCGTGGCGGCGTCTTTGGGTCCCGCTTGTGGCGGCATACCCGTCACCTCTTCCGGCGCGATTACGTCGTCGTGTTCTTCGACCGTCCGCGCTTCCATCAGTCCCGCCGCGGTGATGAGGTTTAATGCCTCCGCGATGACTACGCGCGTTGCATCGTTTTTGTTGGTTTGCAGGGCATCTAACAACAGCGGCACCGCGCGCGTATCGCCGAACACACCCAACGCGGCGTACGCGCCTGGTTTTAGATCTTCGTGATGGGCGGCGCTGGCGAGACTGTCGAACGCATCGCGTGGCCCGGCCATCGCCAGACACATCAGGCCGGTGGAGGACGCGGTTTGGGCGGAGGAACACAGTTGTTTGAGCGTTTGCAACGCGCGTTGCGAACCCATCCACAGTAATAATAACAACCACTCTTGTGCCGGTGCACCGCCCCCGCCGAGTATCGCATTTTCTAACGCCGGTAACGCGCTGCGATCCCCCATGCGCACTAACGCGGTGACGACCGCGCCCAATACCGTCGCGTCTTTATGATGTAATAACGGCCACAGACGTTTGATATCCACGTCGCGGCGATAACCCAAGATCTCCACCGTCGCGGCAACCAGGATTGCGCGCTCATGGGTCAACAGCG
>JAOUGF010000350.1 GCA_029857925.1 Gammaproteobacteria bacterium | reverse complement strand
GCGTCAACTTTACAGATTGCGCCGATGCCCAATTTGAGCACAACGAGCTGCGCAGTGTAGAAGGCAGTCCGATCTTGTATAAAGAATATACTGCCGTCGATGGACGCAAGCCGCAGGCGCGCATCTTGTTGATCGGGGGTATACACGGTGATGAGTATACCTCGGTCAGCGTGGTGTTTCAGTGGGTGCGCAAGCTGAATGAATATCACAGTGGGATGTTTGAATGGCGGGTCGTGCCGTTACTCAATCCCGATGGCTTGCTAAAATCGCAGTCGCAACGTACCAACGCCAATGGCGTCGATCTCAATCGCAACTTTCCCACACCGAATTGGGATGAGTTGAGCCAGCGCCATTGGGTGAAGGATACCGGGCGTAACCCGCGGCGATATCCGGGCGCCGCCCCGGTTAGCGAGCCGGAGTCAAAATGGCTGGTGGACACCATCGCCAAATTTAAACCCGATGCCATCGTGTCATTGCACGCGCCTTATGGGGTGCTCGATTTTGACGGGCCACGCACCTCGGCGCCGCAACGTCTGGGGGATTTGCGCTTGCAGTTGTTGGGCACTTATCCAGGTTCCTTGGGCAATTACGCGGGCGTCAACAACGGAATACCGGTCGTGACTATAGAACTCCCGAATGCCGGTACGATGCCTAAGGCCGAGCAGGTGTCGCGTTTGTGGATAGATCTGGTGACCTGGTTAAAGAATAATATCGCACCGCTGGAAACACAGAAGGTTACGGCGGCCGATCAGGCGGGGCCTTCATAAACGATACGCCATTGACCATCGCGTTCCTTGCGCCACCACTGGCGCTTCGAGGAACGCGAACTCAATTGGTCACTGCGATAAGATTGTTCAAACTCAACTTGCATCAGCGTTTGTTGTTCCGGGTATAGCATCATGCCGACGCGATCGACGCTGACTTCAATAAAACGCTTTTGCGCATTCACGGCGCGTTTATAATCCTGCCATTGCCGATAATCCTTGTCTGGGCTGAAAAAATCAGGCGCGTAATGCGCCAGATAGCGATCCGTGTCGCGACTCGCCCAATCCTGCGTCCACTTTTGCAATTGACCGTTTAACTCCGCGCGCCAGCGATGGATCTCTTCTGCGGCGACCCAATTGACCTCCGGGGCGATCACGACCGGTGTTTTACCTATGTGTATATAGGATTGCAGCTCCTTAAAATCCAAGTTGCTCAATGTCACGCAGCCGTCGCTGGCCTGTGGCGGTCTGCTATAGGATTTCAACGGGTTGCCATGCAACCAAATGCCAGACCCGGTTTTGCCAAGGTGGCGATCCCATTCGTTGGGGTAATTTAGCGGGAACGCGCCTACCCCATAATAGGGTGGCAGCGTACCCGCCGCGAGGTGTTCGGTCACATAATAGACGCCTAACGGGGTTTTTTTATCGCCTTCGACCTGCTTTTCCGCGCCGTTTTTGCCGATGGACACATAAAAATCACTGACCAGCACCGGCGTGCCTTGTTGGTTCTCAAACACATACAGGCGTGAGGCGCTCGCGTCTACCACCAATGCCGTTGGTTGATCCGGCGGAAGGGCGACCAAAAATGCGGGTAACATCGGCGCGGTATCGTGCGAGCGTGGGTGTTGCCAACGCGCCTTGGCCTCGGCCATCAGGTCGGCAATGCCGTCGTGCGGCGCACCTCCCTCCGCCCCCAACTGTGCCGCCGTATGGGCCTTGGCCAGTAATAAATCCGCGTACACCAATTGTGCGAGGCGAAACGCCGGGTCTTTGTTGACCAGCGCTTCCACAGTGGTCAACGCGCCCTCCAGGTTCTGCGCCTGAACGTCCGACAGCGCATGCAACAGGGGTTGCTCATGCCCCTGGTCATGATAAACATCCGCGCCGGACGCGAGCAGCGGGTAGGCCCACCACAATACGCAAGCCCGCCGTACCCAGGCGGTAAGAGGGGATGTTGATCTAAGGGCGGAAAAAAGTGTAGGCATAACCATGTGGATTTCGGCACCGGCGGGGCAAAGCTTTACAGCGCGAGACTAACTTCCGGTCACCTCTTGCATAATCAGCCAGCGACCGCCTAACTTTTTGACCACAAGGAATTTTTTTACGGTATCGGTAAAGTTGTCTGAGCGATACAGCTGATCGAAATTGGCCAAGGCCAGGCTCGATTCTTCGAGGGGGCGCACGTCCACCTGACGGAGTTTGACCTCGATGAATCGGGGGCTGCTGAGGCGGGCACGGCGTTGTGCCTCCCAGTCACCCCGCGCCACCCCGTCAGGCAACACAAACTGGGGGGCATAGAATTTCAGGTAATGGTCGGCATCCGCCTTAGACCAGGCGTGTGCCCACGCCGTCAACATCTCCTGGACCTGGCGTTTGACCTCCGCTGGCCCCTCTCCTGCGCCGCGTACGGGCGCCCGTGCGTCGTCTACGCGCTCAATCGGGGTCAGCGGTGGCAAGGGTAGGGTGGGCACCTTATCGTCGGTCTGGGTGTTGAGTGCGCGGTTATACGCATTGCTGGCCAGGCTGGCGTACAGCTGATTCAAATTCTGGTAGGCCAGCGCATAGCTCGGATGCGTATTAAGCGCGGTAAACAGATAGTCTCGGGCGCGTTTATCATCGCCCCGCGCGGCATATAACACGGCCAAATTATTGTAGGCCTCGGGTAAATCCGGGCGCAATTGCAATAATTTTTCATAGGCATCGATGGCCTGGTTTAACTGCTGGCTGGCCTGCGCCGCCCACCCCAACAAAAACCAGCCCTGGATATCACGCGGGTGCTTGGCGGTGTAGACCTGCATTTGTTCAAAGGCTGCGGCGGTCTTACCCTGCGCCAAGAGTCCGCGTGTGACATCCAATTCATCCGCCAGACTCGTGTTGGTTGAAATTACCAGAACGAACAACAGTGCTCGTACGCCGACGAGACGCCTCACATTCGCAACGGTAGGTATATTGAGGCACCCTTGAACGTTCATCGTGGCCCTAACGCTCCTTACAGTTGCGATAGGCTATAGACTGAACCCGCCCAGGCGTTTCGAAACCTGGCCGCGATGCCAACTCACACCGACTAAAAAGCCAACCGCAAAACACAATGTCACCCCCCCCGTCACATACAGTGAAATGGCGCGTGCACTAGGCATGCCTGCGTCAAAGGGGCTGGGTTGCGGCTTGTTGAGCGCCGTGGACGACGCGATTTGCGTGCCCTGCAATTGGGTGCGTAGTTGATGATTTTGTTTTTGCAGTTCTGCCAGCGCCTCTTTTAGCGCAGGGGCCTCGCTATCAGGCGCGTTTACCGGAGGTGTCACATTGGCCGACGAGGACGATTGCGCGCGCAATGCCAAAAGTTCTTTTTTCGTATCATTTAAAAGTAAGATTGCAGGTTTTTCGTGC
>JAOUGF010000349.1 GCA_029857925.1 Gammaproteobacteria bacterium | reverse complement strand
TGTGCCTTGTCATCGCGTGGTAGCGAGCAATGGCCTGGGCGGCTATTCAGGGGCGCGATCGGGGTTGTTATTTGATGTCAAGCCCTGGTTGTTACGTCATGAAGGGGCGTTGACGGTTTGACGACGCGCGTGACAGATGAGGATATTATCGCCGGATTTCTAGATCGCTTATGGTTGGAGTCTGGTTTGGCGCCAGCGACGTTAAGCGCATATCGCAATGACCTTAATCAGTTGTCGATCTTTTTGGCGCGATGTAATGCTGGTTTGGTCGCAGCGCAACGCACTCATTTGGAGGCGTTTCTCAGTAGTGTGCATCAACCTATGGTGCATGCACGCACAATGGCGCGGCGCGCGTCAGCGATGCGCAGGCTTTATCAGTTTTTGGTGGCCGCAAATTACCGCGAGGATGATCCCTCCGCACAATTGGAAACGCCGAAACTACCTAAAAAACTTCCGCAGAGTTTAAGCGAGAAGGAAGTCGAATCCTTGTTGTGTGCGCCCAATATCGACGAGGATTTGGGCCTGCGTGATCGCGCAATGCTAGAGTTGCTGTATGCAACGGGTTTGCGAGTGACTGAATTGGTCGAGTTGCCCGTACTGAGATTGAATCTCGTCGCTGGCGTGGTGCGGGTCGTGGGCAAGGGCGACAAAGAACGGTTGGTGCCCATAGGTGACGTGGCGCGTGATTGGCTGCAACAGTATCTAAATAGGGCACGTCCCGCCTTATTGGAGGGTGCGGTCAGCAATGTACTATTCGTCACGCGACGTGGCGTAGCGATGACCCGTCAGGGCTTTTGGCATATCATCAAACGTTACGCCGTTCGCGCGGGTGTGAGCGCCGCGTTGTCACCGCATACCTTGCGCCATGCGTTCGCAACGCATTTATTGAATCATGGTGCGGACTTGCGTGTCGTACAATTGTTATTGGGGCATGTGGCGATCAGTACCACACAGATCTATACCCATGTGGCGAAGGAACGCTTAAAGGCCCTACATACCATGCACCATCCGCGCGGTTAGCGTCCTATTGGATTAAGCACCTCTCTACAGCGGAATTGGTCATATTTCTGAACTTCTTGGTTGAATGGCGACGGCTATACGCGTCAAACGCTCGAAAAAACTGCGTAAAACGCCGTTCCCTCGCTTACGATCACCCAAGTCCGACAGGCAGCTTGCGGTTTGTTGAACTGTTTCGCAGTCGGGAAGGAGCGTTTTTTGCGTAACTATGGTCTAATAGACCTCCAATAGCGGGTATGGGAATTAGGGCATGAAAAACGGGTTATGGGTGTTGGTATTCTTGGGGGTGTGTGCAACGGCTCAGGCTGCGGATACCGCTGAACAGCAAAAGGCCACCAAGGCATTGGCGACGATATTGCCGGGGATGACGCCGGATAGCGTTGCGCCCAGTAAACTTCCAGGCATCTACGAGGCGGTGTTCGGCACCCAAGTGATTTATGTCAGCAAGGACGGCAAATTCTTGTTTCAGGGCGACATCATTGACGTCGCTGCACAAAAAAATATCACCGAGGCGACGCGTTCCAAACAGCGGTTGAAATTGTTAAATGCAATGGACGAATCAGAAATGATCGTTTTCGCGCCGAAAAAAACCAAATATACGGTGACGATTTTTACCGATGTGGATTGCGGGTATTGTCGTAAACTGCACAATGAAATCGACCAATATTTAGACCGTGGTATACGCATTCGGTATCTCGCGTTTCCACGCAGCGGCGAAAATACCGAATCTTATTACAAGGCGGTGACGGTATGGTGTTCCGACGACAAGCAAAAGGCGCTTACCCGTTCTAAAACGGGCGAGGAATTGCCAAAAAACGTCTGCGCCAATAATCCCGTGCGTAAACACATGCAGTGGGCGAGCGACTTCAATGTGAATGGCACGCCGACGTTGATATTGGAAAACGGCGATGTCATTCCAGGTTATGTGCCTGCGCCGAAGTTAGAGAAAATACTCGCGCAAGCGAAATGACAGTGACACGCGCGGCGTTGTACTTAGCGTGTCGTTATTAACCCGGTGTCGAAGTAAGTCTGAATAAAGCACCCCACGGGGCGTGTGCCCTTCGGGTAGAGGGTTAGCGGAAAGGCGACATATTGCGTTCCGGGTTAATATAAATGCGGTACTAGGTGGCGTTACTAACGCGGTGCTTGGTATGTGACGCCACGTCAATTTAACAGACGCGCCAATTGTGCGCGGTACAAATTCACCAAGGGCCCTTGCCCGCCCAATAGATCAAACACCGCAAGCATCGCTTTTCGCGCCGCGTCATTATTGAATTTTCGTTCACGCTTTATAATCTCCAGCAATTCGGATAAGGCCTTTTCATGTTCGCCCGCCAACGCCTGGTGGCAAGCCAATTGAAATTGCGCCAGGGTATCCTGCGGATGGCTGCCGATGCGCGCGATCAAATCGTTTGCCGTAGGGGCGCCGACCAACGCCTGTGCGAGGTTTAATTGGGCACCCACCACGAGCACCTCGGGGTCGCGTGCGTGTTCAACCGGGATGCGTGTATAGGCCTGGTTGGCGGCCGTCAAATCGCCGGATTGGGTATAAATCCGCGCGAGCGTCAACAGGCTAGGGGTGTGGTGCGGGTCTAAGGCGAGCGCGGCCTCCGCCAAGCGCAAGGCCTCAGCGGTGTCGCCCTGGTTGTAGGCCTGGGTGGCGGCGTCGAGCACGGCATCAACTTCGCGAGGCAGATGCCGGTCGATAAACGCGCGCACCCCGCTTTCTGGTAGCGCCCCCATAAATTCGTCTACCTTCTGGCCGTTTTTAAACATGCGCACCGTCGGCAGGCTGCGTATGCCGTTTTTACCCGCCAGCGCTTGGTGTTCATCGGTATCCACTTTCACCAAATAAAATTTGCCTTGATATTCTTCCGCGAGTTTGGCCAGTAAAGGCATTAGACTGCGGCAGGGTGCGCACCAACTTGCCCAAAAGTCCACGACGACAGGGGTGTGGTGAGATCGTTCTATGACCAAGGTTTCAAAGGTATCGCCTGTGGCGTCACTGATAAACGGCGTCTGGGTCATGATTAGCCCTAGTGATAGGTTGATGTGCGGATAGAGGTGGGGGCAGAAGTGATAAATACAAGGGCGCGCTTAGAATTCTTGAATTGTATTTTATTTGATTGAAAAATAAAGAAAATGCACACCAAGGCGGGGTGGGTGCAGAGGTTCTCTAGGGGGTTGGCGTTGTTTAAAAGGCTATACCCAGACTGGTATGACGTGGTAATTTATACGCTTTTCGATCGACGGACCTATTCCTAGCGAATAGGTGGGGCATCCCCTTCGGGGGTGCGGTCTACGCGGCGCCCAAGGTCCGCGTGTAAGACAAGGGATAGTCGGCGAAGGGGCCATCGTG
>JAOUGF010000348.1 GCA_029857925.1 Gammaproteobacteria bacterium | reverse complement strand
CGCTGTCGAACAGTGAATTGCGCACGTTACAGGATTGGGTGGTGCGCCCGCGCCTGCGCGGAGTGGAAGGCGTCGCAGATGTCAATTCGTTGGGTGGCGAGGTGCGCGCCTTCGAAGTGGTCGCGCATCCCGAGGCCTTGCGCGCGCAGGGCTTGGGCATGCATGATCTGGAACGCGCATTACAAGAAAACAACCGCAACGCAGGTGGCGATCGCATCGAACGCGACAACGCGATCTTCCTAGTACGCACACTCGGGCAGGTGCGTGACGCCAACGACATCGCCAACATCGCCGTGATTACCCGCGCAGGCCAGCCGGTGCGGGTGCGCGATATCGCCAGCGTACGCACCGGCGCACTCACGCGGTATGGCGCGGTCACCGCTAACGGCGAAGGCGAGGCGGTCACCGGTTTGGTGTTGCTGCGCAAGGGCGCGAATAGTCGCAGCACCATCGATGGCGTCAAGCGTGAGTTGTCCGCGCTGGCCCCTAGCCTGCCCAGCGGCGTCCAAATCGTGCCGTTTTACGACCGCGCGGAACTGGTCGATGGCGCGATTCACACCGTGCGCGACGCCTTGGGCGAGGCGGTCGCGTTGGTGATCCTGGTGCTGGTGGTATTGCTAGGCAATCTACGCGCGGCGTTGACGGTGGCGGTCATTTTGCCGTTGTCGGTGGTGTTCACGTTCGTGATGATGCGGATGTTCGATGTCGCGGCCAATTTGATGTCCTTGGGCGGCCTGGCCATCGCCATCGGTTTGCTGGTCGATGCGGCGGTGGTGATCGTCGAAAATATCCACGCGCGCATGCATGAGGCCGCTAAGGGCATGGATAAATTACACCTGATATATCGCGCCACCGCCGAGGTCGCCACACCGGTATTGGCAGGCATCATAATAATTATTTTGGTGTTTTTGCCGCTGTTTTCGCTGACCGGTTTGGAAGGCAAGATGTTCGCGCCGCTGGCCATCACCATCGCCTTTGCATTGTCGGGATCCTTGCTGATGTCATTGACGGTGATCCCGGTGTTGGCCAGTGTCACGTTACGCGCGGATGCCGGTCACGATAGCGCGTTGCTGTCCTTGCTCAAGCGCGTGTATACACCGGTCTTGAGCTGGTCGTTACGGCGTCGCGCTTGGCCGCTCATGATGGCGTTGGCCGCGTTGACGATTGCGATCACATTGTATCCGCGCATCGGCAGCGAATTCATGCCGGTGATGGACGAGGGCACGACGGTGGTGATCATCGAGAAAAATTCCAACATTACGCTCGACGGCTCTTTAGCGTTGGACGCGCCGCTGCAACGCGCGATGATGACATTGCCGGAGGTCACGGGGGTGGTGTCGCGCACCGGCGCCGATGAATTGCGTCTGGATCCGATGGGCCTTTATCAAACCGATAACTTTTTGGTCACCAAACCGCGTGCCGAATGGACCGCCTCCATCGAGGATTTTAATCGTCGCTTGCGTGAAAAATTGGCGGCGTTTAAAGACCTGGAACTCGATATCGCCTATACGCAACCGATAGACATGCGCGCCTCCGAGATGTTGACCGGCGTGCGTGCCGCCATCGCGGTGAAATTGTTCGGCGATGATTTGGCGGTGCTGGAAGCACAATCGCACGCCATTGAAAAGGTGATCGCCGGTATCTCTGGCGCGACCGACATTTTTCGCGGCCGCTTGGCCGGGCAGAATTATCTTGAAATCGTGATCCGCCAAGACGCCTTGGCGCATTTTGGCATCAGCGTAGAGATGATTAATCGCCTGATCGAATCCGCCGTCGGCGGTAATGTAGTCACCGAGGTCATCGCGGGCGCGCAGCGGGTGCCGGTGTTGGTGCGCTATCCTCGCGCGGCGCGCAGTTCCACCGCCGATCTGGCCGCATTGCTGGTGGAGACGCCGGGCGGTGCGATGGTGCCGCTGGGCCGATTGGCCGACATCCGCACTGTCGATGGGCCGGTCGCGATCATGCGCGAAGGCGCCAAACGCCTGATCACGGTGCAGGCCAATGTCGAGGGACGCGATATCGTCGGATTTGTCGAGGACGTGCGCGCGGCCTTGACGCGCGAGGTGAAACTTCCGCCCGGTTATTACATCACCTATGGCGGTCAATTTGAAAACCAACAACGCGCGGCGGCGCGTTTGAGCATTGTCGTACCCATTGCGCTGGGCTTGATTTTGCTGATCTTGTTCAGCACCTTTGGCAACCTGCGCCATGCCGGGTTGATCTTCCTAAACATCCCGTTCGCATTGATCGGCGGCGTGGTCGCATTGTATGCGTCGGGATATTATTTATCGGTGCCCGCGTCGGTGGGATTCATCGCGCTATTCGGCATCGCCGTGCTCAACGGCGTGGTGCTGGTGAGTCATTTCAACGAATTGCGACAACGCGGCATGGACGTGCACCAAGCGGTATTAGAAGGCACCTTACGGCGTTTGCGACCGGTGCTGATGACGGCGCTGATCGCGGCGCTAGGGCTGATCCCGATGTTGCTGTCCAGTGGCCCTGGATCGGAATTGCAACGCCCCTTGGCCGTAGTCGTGATCGGCGGGTTAATTTCTTCGACACTCCTCACGTTGGTGTTGTTGCCGACGTTATACGCGTGGATAGAAGAACGGATGCGTGACTGAACAACGCCTTACAGTTTACCATGGATTGCATTGCACCCGCGAAGGTGGTCCCTATCATGCGACCACCGCGGTGTAGCGTGCTAAATTTAAAGTGGCGCTAAGCCGAGTGCGTCAATACAAACGTCGCCAACGTGGCGTACAGGCAAATAAAGACGATCCACAGGATACCTTGGACTGAAGATTCTTTCGTTTCTTTCATTTCGTTAACTCCCTAATTCAATATAATGGCAATCTAGTGAATTCCATAGCGGCTTGTCAAGGGGCGAGAGTGAGATGAAGGCGGCAGAATTGTTTGTCCGATGCCTGGAAAACGAGGGCGTCGAATATATTTTCGGCATCCCTGGCGAGGAAAACCTCGATGTGATGGACGCCTTGCTCGATAGCCCTATCAAATTCATCACCGTGCGCCACGAGCAGGGCGCCGCTTTTATGGCCGATGTGTACGGACGCCTGACCGGGCGCCCCGGTGTATGCCTGGCGACGTTGGGGCCCGGTGCGACCAACCTGCTGACCGGCGTCGCCGACGCCAACATGGATCATGCGCCGCTGGTCGCGATCGCGGGCCAGGCCGGCACCGACCGGCTGCATAAAGAGTCGCACCAAGTCTTAAACTTGGAGCAAATCTTCCTGCATGTCACCAAATATTCGTCGCGTATCATGATGCCCGGCGTGATCCCCGAGGTGGTACGCAAGGCCTTTAAGGTCGCCGTCACCGAAAAACCCGGTGCGACGTTTATCGAATTTCCCGAAAACA
>JAOUGF010000347.1 GCA_029857925.1 Gammaproteobacteria bacterium | reverse complement strand
ATTTGATCGGCGCCGATCTCCGCCAACACGTTATTAACTTGCTCAATACGCGCCAATCGTTCCGGGTCCGCGGCGTCGATAACATGCAATAAAATATCTGCATTGCGCGTTTCTTCCAAAGTCGAACGAAATGCTGCGACCAATTCATGGGGCAGGTCGCGGATAAAGCCCACAGTGTCCGCCAACACTATATGCCCGCCACCCGCCAAATCCAGGCGCCTAAGGGTGGGGTCGAGCGTCGCAAACAATAGATCCGCAGCATACACGTCTGCTTGGGTTAGGGCATTAAACAGGGTGGACTTTCCTGCGTTAGTATAACCCACTAAACTCACCACAGGTGTGGCGGAGCGCTGACGCGCTTTACGCCCCAGGTCGTGGTGGCGGTGCACCTTACTTAAACGACGATTGATTTGCTTTATCCGTTCACCCACCAAGCGACGGTCGGTTTCCAATTGGGTTTCCCCCGGACCTCGCAACCCGATACCGCCTTTTTGGCGCTCCAAATGCGTCCATCCCCGCACCAAGCGTGTGGCTACGTGTTTGAGTTGCGCCAATTCCACTTGAAGCTTACCCTCAAATGATTTCGCGCGTTGCGCAAAAATATCCAGTATCAAGCCTGTACGATCAAGTACACGGGCTTTGATTAGACCTTCGAGATTTCGTTCCTGTGAGGGAGATAGGGACTGATCGAAAATGACCAGTTCCGCGGAATGAGCCGCGACAATTTGACTGATTTCTTCGGCCTTCCCCGAACCTATGAAGTAACGCGGGTCTGGATCGTGGCGTGTGACAGAAATCGAGGCCAATACCTCCGCACCCGCAGAACGCGCGAGTTCTTTAAATTCTTCCAACGCACGTGGGTCGTCATGCCTTTCAAAATAGACGTGCACCAACACCGCGCGCTCGCCACCGCGAGGACGTTCAAACATATAACACCGCCACGCTGATGTCTATCAGAGGAGATACGCAGAGTTTAGACACGTCAATACGGCGGTTAGGCGCACCTGCGCCCTCCCACCGCATTGAAACGCGTTTTTAGGCTTCAGACTCAGACGTTGCTTCTTCCAAGCCCGGCAATTTCACGTTGCGTGCCGGTACTACGGTTGAGATGGCGTGCTTGTAAACCATTTGGCTAACGGTGTTTTTCAGCAACACCACAAACTGATCAAATGATTCTACTTGCCCTTGCAATTTAATGCCGTTCACCAGGTAGATTGACACTGGCACCTTTTCTTTGCGCAGTGCGTTCAAAAAAGGGTCTTGTAAGCTTTGCCCCTTGGACATTGCTATGTCTCCTTAATTTCAGTTGTTGAGAGTACCTCGCCTAGGGTTACACGAAGGCCTGTCGGCGCACAGGTTTCGCGCTTTGCCGTATCGATATAAAACCTTGATATTAAAGTAATATAGCGACGCCAAATTTATTGAACATCTTTTCAAGTTTCACGATTGATTTCAAGTAAAATCTCGTAATTTTTACTAATTTAGAACAATTCTAAGCCCTTATTCCTTACAATTCAAGCGCTTTACGCGTTTGATTCCAAATATCCTGTCTGTCGTGCGTATGCATATACCAGTGCACATCGGGTTCTGCACGCAACCAGGTCATTTGACGCTTGGCCAACTGATAAGTTGCGGTGAGCGCATTTGTAACCATCGTAGCATAGTCATACTCACCCTCTAGATAGGCCCATACTTGCCGATAGCCCACAGCGCGCATAGACGGTAGATGCGGTTGTAGATCACCTCGATTTTTGAGCGCAAGCACCTCATCTACGAGGCCTTCCGCCAACATCTGACCAAAGCGCTGCTCTATCCGCTGCCTAAGCTCTCCACGGTCCACAGGCGCAACCGCGATTTTATAAAAATTGTAGGGCAACGCCACCGTATGCGCCCGCTCATACCATGCGCTGAGTGTTACCCCAGATATTTGATACACCTCTAACGCACGTTGAATGCGTTGTGGATCATTCGGGTGTATTCGCGCCGCCGCAACGGGGTCTATGCGTGCGAGCCGTTGATGCAGACACGCCCAACCGAATCGACGCCCTTCTTCTTCCAATCCCGCCCGCACGACCGGATCCGCAGACGGCAGGTGCGCAAGCCCTTGTTGCAGCGCCCGAAAATACAACATGGTGCCCCCGACACATAAGGGGATGCGTCCTTGCGCCACAATCGCCTCAATTTCACGTAACGCGTCGCTACGAAAGCGCGCGGCGGAATAGTGCTCACTGGGGTCGCAAATATCCACCAGCCGGTGTGGATAGGCCGCTAACGTTGCGGCATTCGGCTTGGACGTGCCGATGTCCATGCCGCGATAAACCAGCGCAGAATCTACACTAATGATATCGCAGCGCGGCTGTGTTTCCGCAAACGCTAACGCCAACGCCGTTTTTCCGGCCGCAGTGGGACCCATGATCGCAATCACAGGCGGCAACGTTGATGCTGTAGTTGACGCCATCTCCGTTACCGAATCGAATTCGCTGTGTCTATTCTATTCCGTGACGCATCGCCAAATGCGCCAATTCAACATCACCTTCAACGCCGAGTTTTTCAAACAAACGATAGCGATAGGTATTCACGGTCTTAGGGCTGATACACAGCTGGGCCTTTTTGCCCTTAATCACCATCATCATGACTTGCATTTCGCGGTCAGAAAGCCCATTAAACGGCGAATCACTGCCGCCTGGATTCAAACTACTTAACGCGAGTTGTTGCGCTATTTTATTTCCAATGTAACGTTCTCCACGAAACACGGCCTTCACGGCACTAATCATTTCGTCTGCGCCACAATCTTTGGTGATATAGCCTGCCACCCCTGCCTTAAGAAATCGACTGGGAAAGGGTTCATTGCTATGCACAGTAAGTGCGATAATTTTAGTATTGGGGTGATTGCGCAACAATTTGCGTGTCGCCTCCAATCCACCCATGCCCGGCATGCTGGCATCCATTAACACTACATCAGGATGATGCTGCGCCACCATGTCCACGGCCTGCTCACCGGATTCGGCTTCCGCCACTATTTTAATACCCGGCGTATCTTCTAAGATGGTACGTATACCTGTGCGCACCAAACGGTGGTCGTCCACTAATAACACGTTTATCATCTCTTTCCCGTCGCCTCAATAGTAGTTACCCCTGGCCTACCCTCATCCTTCGTATTGCATATTTCGAATGTTCAACTGCTTTCCGGCAAATTGGCGGAGAGGGAGGGATTCGAACCCCCGGTGGGTTACCCCACAACGGTTTTCAAGACCGCCGCTTTAGACCGCTCAGCCACCTCTCCGATAGGCGATAGCATAACGTCTTTGTAAGCTCTCGCCAACTCCTTCGTCAGCTTTTTCTTACAAAGAGTGCCATGGATTCGACATGTGCGGTGTGC
>JAOUGF010000346.1 GCA_029857925.1 Gammaproteobacteria bacterium | reverse complement strand
GCTCTCTAAACCGCGCAGTTCTTTAATCAAACTAATGCCATCCATATTCGGCATATTGACATCCGTCAGCACCAAATCCACCTGTTGTACCTTCGCGATTCCCAAGGCTTGCAGACCGTCTTGCGCCTCTATGACATCATGACCCGCGGCCTTCAGCGTAAACACCACCATTTGCCGCATTGACGCGGAATCATCGACCGCCAGAATCTTTGCCATCGCCCACTCCTTCAATCACCACTTAGTGTTACAACGCCACTTCCGCTAAGCCCAGGCCTTCGCTCAGACCCAATAACGAAGCCGCACGTTGAAAATTGTCCGAGGCCCCTTTGATAGCGACCTCTAGTTCCTTTTTGCGCGCGGCGAGAAAATACGCATAGAAAATTTGTAAAATCGCCGCATCTACGCGCTCAACTCGATTTGCCACTATTTCCACGCGTAGTCGTTGGTCTAACGCGGTTTTTAGTTGCGCATGCAGTTCATTCGCGAGTTGTATGTCGACGACTTCTTCGCAAGTCACAATCAACGTTTTTTGTGGACTATCCGCCGCCATTTCCATGTACCTACACTCCGAGAACAACTATCGAATCGAAGTATCGACACGCCATAGTCAATTATTTAGTTTTATTTTCGGCGTGCTCACAGGGAAAATATTAAAAAATGAGGGACATAGCGGCAAAAATATGGTTATATCCCAACATAGGTGATAGGGGTAATACGTGCGGAATTGGAGTGAGCGCCCTGGCATGCCGTGCACGGCAGGGACGATAAACATGCGCTTGAGATAAAAAATCAGGCCTCTAACAAGCCTTTTGGTAGCGGGAAGACGACTTGTTCACGACGTCCGGCCACTTCTTCGACAACGCTCGCGCCACATGCACGCAAGCGCGCGACCACGCCTTCAACCAGTATTTCCGGTGCGGATGCCCCAGCGGTTACTCCGATAACCTCGGCGTCATCCAACCAGGCCGGATCGATATCCTCTTGTTTATCGATCAAATAGGCGCGTATTCCGCGTTTTTCCGCGACTTCGCGCAGGCGATTGGAATTTGAACTATTGCGCGAACCCACCACCAACAAGACATCACATTCGTCCACCAGCGCCTTCACTGCCTCTTGGCGGTTTTGCGTGGCGTAACAGATATCATCTTTGCGTGGTACCGTGATTTCTGGAAAGCGTGTGCGTAGTGCAGTCACCACGGCCGCTGTATCGTCCAAGGACAATGTAGTTTGCGTCACATAAGCCAACTGCTGGGGATTAGTCACCACCAGCCGCTCAACATCTTCCACCGTTTCAACCAGGTAAATTTGGCCACCCAACGACGCATCAAATTGCCCCATTGTACCCTCGACCTCAGGGTGACCGGCGTGGCCGATCAAAATCACGTCACGCCCCGCACGTTGATGTTTTAACACCGACAAATGCACCTTCGTCACGAGCGGACAGGTGGCATCAAACACCCGCAATCCACGCCGTTGCGCCTCGTCTTGCACCTGTTTAGGCACGCCGTGTGCGCTGAATATGACCGTCGCACCCTCCGGCACGTGGGTCAGCTCATCTACGAAAATCGCCCCTTTTGCGCGTAATCCCTCGACGACAAAGCGGTTGTGAACGACTTCATGGCGTACATAGACCGGCGCGCCCAACACCTCCAGCGCACGTTCCACGATCTCGATGGCGCGATCCACACCCGCGCAAAACCCCCGTGGATTAGCCAACACTACCTTCATATAATGATTACTCCCGTGGCGTGCAATTTATGAACGATATTCGGCATTAATGCGCACATAGTCATACGAAAAGTCACACGTCCACACCTGTGCCGACGCATTACCGCGCTGCAATTGTATACATATAGTAATTTCAGCGGCGCGCATCGCGGCCTGCCCGAGTTCTTCAGTATATCGCGCATCGCGTCCACCGCCGCTTACAATGCGCACCGCATTGAGATCGATATTGACCCGTTCCACGTCTAGGTCGGTTATCCCCGCACGCCCCACCGCCGCGAGGATGCGCCCCCAATTCGGATCAGACGCAAAAAAGGCGGTTTTCACCAACGGGGAGTGTGCCACTGTGTAGGCCACCGCGCGACATTCCTCCACACTGCGGCCCCCTTCCACCTGCACCGTGATAAATTTCGTCGCACCTTCGCCATCACGCACCACCGCCTGCGCCAACGTCAGACAGACCTGATACACCGCCGCGCGCAAGGCCGCGTAATCGGGTCCTTCGGTGGTGTCGATCATCGGCGCCCCAGCCGCACCGGTCGCCACCAACATGCAGGCATCATTTGTGGAGGTATCGCCGTCTACCGTCACACAATTAAACGAGCGGTCTACGGTGTCCTTTAACAGGGACTGTAACACGGGTTGCGTAACCGAGGCATCGGTCGCGACAAAGGCGAGCATGGTGGCCATATTGGGTTGAATCATGCCAGAACCCTTGGCGAGACCGGTCACCGTGACGGTGCGGTCGCCGATAGGCACGCGCACAGATGCCCCCTTGGGCACCGTATCAGTGGTCATGATACCGTGCGCCGCGTCCACCCAACCGTTGGCACGTAAATCCGCAAGCGCCTGGGGCAAACCGGCCAATACCTTGGCGACAGGTAAACGTTCCCCAATGACACCGGTAGAAAACGGTAAAATTGCATTTGGAGTACAACCCGCCAGCCGTGCCAAGCCCTCGCAACACTGACTCGCATCTTCTAACCCGGCATTGCCGGTGCCCGCGTTGGCATAACCGGTATTAATCAAAAAATAGCGCGGTGAGGCTTCGCTTAGATGGCGCCTTGCCAGGGTCACGGGGGCAGCGCAAAATGCGTTCAGCGTGAACACACCGGCCGTCACGCTGCGCGCATCCAACGCGACCACGACCAAGTCGCGCCGATCGGGTTTTTTGATCCCCGCACGGGCCACCCCTAAACGCACGCCCGGCACCGGCCACATCTCCGGCAACCCGCTCAAGCCTACCGCCGCCATACCCCACCTTTCGACAAAAAACGATACTGCGGGGCATCATATAGCAACTGCCCCGCAAGCGAAAGTGGTACTAATAATCGATAGAACCTAAACGGCTTTCAAAAATGGTTCGTCCGTAAAATCTGTGGGTGAGTGATAGCATCTGCTAGTAGCCCGTCGCCAATCCCCAACAACGCTGTGCATTTATCGTGTAAGGCTTGTGATCCGCCGACATCGCCGATAGAATCCCCCGATAACCGAAACAAAACGGAACGGGAGAATAAACGTGATGATAAAAAATTGCGCAGGGATAGTATTTTTTGGACTCGGTCTCATCCTATCAGGTTGCGGCACCGCCGCACGCGATTCTGTCAGCAATGTCCCGCCCGAGGCGAAAAACGTTACCATCACGCTTGAAGGCGACGCGAACACCGCCTA
>JAOUGF010000345.1 GCA_029857925.1 Gammaproteobacteria bacterium | reverse complement strand
CACCAGCCGAATTTATTATAGCAAACTCAATTACGCGCGCACCGACGGCGGCTTCGTCAGCCTAGCCGGGCGTTATTATAAAGACGATTGGAACCTGCGCCAGGTGATGGCCGAAATCAAACTCGACCAACCTTTGGCGGGCGTGAACCAGAGCGCCGGTTTACATTTTCGTTTTGCGCGACAAGGCAAGGCGAATTTTTATCACTACCAATTCTGCGACCAAGTGGGGTGCCCGGATTACATCGGCTACAATCGCCAAGCTTCTGACAATACACCGCTTGATTCTTATAAAATTCCCTATGTCAGCGCGGATTACCGCCTTGGCAGCTTAGATACCCTCACGCTCGGCGCGAAATACCGCCGCCCGGTGGATTGGTTCGATATGAAAATGGTTCTGGATGCGCGTGTGGAAGGCATGGCGCAATTCGATCGCGCGAAAAATCTCGACCCCCTCTACGCGTTGATCTTACAGGTCGCGTTTAGATTTAAATATTAGACCAGCGCGAGGGTGGCGCTGCATTGCGCGCCCTCGGCTGTATCTTTAGCGGTTCCCCTTATTTCACCACCTTGTAACACGGCTTGTAGGCCTTGCCCGGCAGTTTCATGCGCTGCTGCTTTACGAACGAACTTAACAACGTATCCAAGGGATCAAGGATACTGGTTTCGCCGTGAATTTCAAAGTTACCATATTGTTCTACCGCGCGTATCCCTTCATCCTTCACATTGCCCGCGACGATCGCCGAAAATGCGCGCCGCAGATTTGCCGCCAACGAATGGCGTTCTTGGCCCTGATTCAGATTTAAATTGCGCACATTCGCATGTGTCGGCGCAAACGGTACTTGCAGGTGATGATCTATATTTAACGCCCAGTTAAAATAATAGGCATCTGTGCGCTGCGCGCGGAACTTCGACACTTGTTGTATCCCCGCGTGCGCGGCGCGCGCGACGGCCACCGGATCATCGATGATAATCTGATAAAACCGGCGCACCTCCGGGCCCAACGTGGTCACCACAAAACGATCGATTTCCGCAAAATAATCCTTGGCCGCCGCCGGGCCGGTGAGGATCAACGGAAACGGAATGCCTGCATTATCGGGGTGCAATAAAATGCCCAGCACATACAAGAATTCTTCTGCGGTGCCGGCGCCGCCGGGAAACACGACAAACGCATGACCGGTGCGCACAAACGCCTCCAGGCGCTTTTCGATATCGGGCATAATCACTAAATCGTTGACGATGGGGTTGGGTGATTCGGCGGCGATGATGCCGGGTTCGGAGATACCGAGGTATTGCCCGCCACGTATGCGCTGCTTCGCATGGCCGATGGTGGCGCCCTTCATCGGCCCCTTCATCGCCCCCGGGCCGCACCCGGTACAAATGTCCATGCCACGCAGTCCCAACTGATAACCCACCAGTTTCGTGTATTCATATTCGTTGCGTGAAATCGAATGGCCGCCCCAACACACGACCATTTTGGGATCGGCGAGCGGTCGCAGGATATTCGCATTGCGCAGGATATGAAACACCGCGTTGGTAATACCGTCGGAGGCGTCGAGATTGATATTCGGATTGCCCTTGACCTCATCACTGACATACACCACATCGCGCAACACCGCAAACAAGTGTTCACTGATGCCTTTGATCATTTGCCCATCGACAAATGCCGTGGTCGGCGCGCCTTTCACCTCTAACTGGATGCCGCGCTCTTCGGGTACCACGCGGATATCGAAATCTCGATAGCGTTCCAGCAATTCTTTGCCATCGTCCAATTCATTACCGCAATTCAGCACCGCTAACGAGCAATTGCGAAACAATTCATGCAAGCCGCCGCGGCTGGTATCGAGCAACTTGGTCACTTCGAGGCGTGACAGCACTTCCATGCGGCCTTCCGGTACAACGCGGGCATCGACAACATTAGGTTTCATGAGTGTGGGGCCACCGGTTTGGATAATAAGGAGTGATCAATATATTGAATCTGCACAAATTAATCCACAAAACCCCAATCCGCTGACTCTCATGGCATTCTTTGACTAAAGGCTCATCAATGAAGGAGACGCGCAACCCGGCGCATTTCTCAAACGGCTCGTAAGCGCGATTAATGCCAAAAATGCGCGTTCTTTATCCCGCAAACCTGTTGTCTCGGCGCCATGAAGTAGGCGGCGCAAATGACTAAATCGCGTCGATACGCTATAATAGGTGATGTTTTTTCACCGGTCCGCCGTCATCCTCCCGTTCGTCACCCCGTTGGTTTTTAATGTCATACGAATTCAATCAGTTAGGCCTTAACGGCGAGATGCTCGCCAATCTTGCGTCACTCGGGTATAAAGAAATGACGCCGATACAGGCGGCCAGTCTACCGTCCATTTTAGGTGCCAAGGATGTCATCGCACAGGCCAAGACGGGCAGCGGCAAGACGGCGGCCTTCGGCATCGGTCTATTGACGAAGATTGACGTGCGCTCATTTGATGTCCAGGCCTTAGTGCTATGCCCGACCCGCGAATTGGCGGACCAGGTGAGCAAGGAACTACGGCGCTTGGCGCGCGCGATGACCAATCTCAAGGTCTTGACGCTGGTAGGTGGCGCACCTGCGGGCCCCCAATACGGTTCCCTGGAACACGGCGCGCATGTCGTCGTCGGCACCCCGGGCAGGATCAAAAAGCACCTCGACAAGGGCAGTTTGAGCCTTGCAAAAGTTCATACCGTCGTGCTTGACGAGGCCGACCGCATGCTAGACATGGGGTTTTACGATGATATCGCCGAGATTGTGAATCGTACACCTCCGGTGCGCCAAACCTTGTTGTTTTCGGCGACCTATCCGGTGACTATCCAGCAATTAAGCACGCGTTTTCAAAAAAACGCGGTCGTCGTGATGGTCGACGCGACACACACCGACGTCGATATCGAACAGGTATTTTACGAAACCGAAGAAGCGCTGAAAATCACACTGTTGACGTCATTACTTGCGCATTACCGTCCGGATTCGACGGTGGTGTTTTGCAACACCAAGATACAAACCCAACACGTGGCAGATACCCTTGCGCGCGGAGGGCTGCGCGTTCAGGCATTGCACGGGGATATGGAGCAAAAAGAGCGCGATCGCGTGTTGGTCACTTTTGCGAATAAAAGCACACCGATTTTAGTCGCCACCGACGTCGCCGCGCGCGGTTTAGACATTAAAGAATTGGCTGCGGTGATAAATTTTGATCTTGCCTATGACGCCGAGACCCATATACACCGCATAGGCCGCACCGGTCGTGCCGGAAAATTGGGAAGGGCGCTGAGCCTGTTCACACCCGCAGATACGCCTAAGCTACGTGCGATAGAAGAATTTCAAAAATCACCGTTGACCTATGGCGACGTGGCGGGCTTGCAACGCGCGCCCGACACAGCGCCGACGG
>JAOUGF010000344.1 GCA_029857925.1 Gammaproteobacteria bacterium | reverse complement strand
GGGTATCTCGCGGCAACGCTATTGGGGTTGCCCCATCCCTATCATCCATTGTGAAAAATGCGGTGACGTGCCGGTGCCCGATAAGGATTTGCCAGTGGTGTTGCCGACGGATTGCGTGCCAGACGGTTCCGGCAATCCGTTGCACAAGCGCGATGATTTCGTGAAATGCAAGTGCCCGAACTGCGGCGGCGCCGCGCGGCGCGAGACAGATACGATGGACACCTTCGTCGATTCATCGTGGTATTACGCGCGTTTCACCAATCCGGCGAACAGCGAGAAGATCGTCGACGACAGCGTGAATTATTGGATGCCGGTCGATCAATACATCGGCGGCATCGAACACGCGATCCTGCATTTGTTGTATTCGCGCTTTTGGTGGAAGGTCATGCGCGACATGAAGCTGGTACACGGTGATGAACCGTTCATGCGCTTATTAACGCAAGGCATGGTGCTGAACGACATCTATTTCCGCAAACCCGCAGAAGGGCGCGTGCAATATTTCAATCCCGCCGACATCGAAGTAAAGGTCGATGATAAGGGCAATCGCGTCGCGTCGATTTTAAAGAGCGACGGCCATCCGGTCGAATGGGGCGGGTTGGGTACCATGTCTAAATCCAAAAATAACGGTGTCGATCCGCAATCCTTTATCGAGCAATATGGCGCCGACACCGCGCGTTTATACACGATGTTCACCGCGCCGCCGGAAATGACATTGGAGTGGTCAGACAGCGGCGTGGAAGGTTCGCTGCGCTTTTTGAAACGCGTGTGGCGCATGGTCTACGAACACGTCGCCGCCGGATTGCCACCTGCGTTGGACACCTCTGCGTTGACCGATGCGCAGCGTGACCTGCGCCGTGCGACGCACACCACGTTGAACAAGGTCAGCAACGATATCGAAAAACGCTATACGTTTAACACCTCGATCGCGGCGGTGATGGAATTGCTGAACACCGTCGGCAAATTCACCGACACCACATCCAACGGCCGCGCGGTACGCCATGAGGCGTTGGCGCACGCGGTGTTGTTGTTGTCCCCCATCGTGCCGCATATCTGTCACGTGTTGTGGTTGGAATTGGGGAATGAAACCGTTCTCATCGACACGCGGTGGCCGCAACCCGACGCGGATGCGATGCGCGCCGATGCGATAGAGATGGTGTTCCAGGTCAATGGCAAGCTGCGCGGGCGTGTCAGTGTGCCGGTCGGAATCGCGAATGACGAGGTGCAAAAAATCGCTTTGGCCGATGCGGGCGTGCAACGTCATATTGAGGGTAAAAACATTAAAAAGGTCATCGTCGTGCCAGGTAAACTCGTCAATGTCGTGGTCGCGGACTGACGCCTGATGGACGTCGTGAGTCGCGACAACGCTGAACATTACACCTGGGGCGAGGTGTGTGACGGTTGGCATTTGCTGAATACGCCGGATTTGTCGGTCATTCAGGAACGCGTGCCGCCGGGTGCCGCCGAGGTGATGCATTATCACGAATGTGCCCACCAGTTTTTTTTCGTGTTGAGCGGTGTGGCGACGTTGCAGTTGCAAGGGTGTGACGTCGTTTTGCAGAGTCATCAAGGTTATTCAGTGCCGCCGGGCACGGCGCAGCGTTTGGTGAACCGAGGTGTCGAGGACGTGCATTTTATCGTCAT
Source organism: Gammaproteobacteria bacterium (assembly GCA_029857925.1). Classification (GTDB taxonomy): domain Bacteria; phylum Pseudomonadota; class Gammaproteobacteria; order S012-40; family S012-40; genus CAKKRP01. Next base: position 1,766 of record JAOUGF010000344.1, on the reverse strand, counting down.
CTCCTCGCCCAAAAGCCACGGCGACCGCGTGCACGTTGATGGTGAAAAAGATGAATGAACTTCGGTTGACACGCGCCGCAATATTTTTCGCAATCGCGATGGTTGTGATGCTGGCCGGGTGCGGATTTCATCTGCGTGGCGCGTTGCAAATCCAAACTATTTTGAGTCCGATCGCGGTCACCGGCCTGCCACAAGGCAGTGAACTCGTGATCGAATTGCGGCGCCGTATCATTGCGCAAGGCTTACAGGTGACGGAGGATACGGCCGCCGCGCATACCGTGATTACGCTCGGCGATGAGCAAAGCGATCGTGTGGTGACCTCAGTTGGCCCCGATGGACGGGCGCGAGAATACCGCGCGCAATATGCCGTCAGTTATGGAGTTACGCGCGACAATGACATACGCCTTGAGACGCAAAAGGTAGTGTTATCGCGCGATTTCGCGTTTGTGCCGGGGCAGGTGTTGGCGGCGGGTAATGAAGAGGCGTCGTTGCAAAAGGAGATGCAGCATGAGGCGGCATATACGATCTTGCGCGCGTTAGAACCCTTGGGCCATTCCGTTGCGCCGTCGAAGACACCATGAAACTCAGACTCGATCAACTCGCACCGCATTTAAAACAGCGCTTGGCGCCGATCTATCTGATCAGCGGCGATGAGATATTATTGGTCAATGAGGCGGTGGATGCGTTACGCGCAGTGGCGCGCGCACAAGGGTTTAGTGAGCGTTTGATCTTTACCGTTGATCGTAGTTTTGATTGGGGCGCGGTCGCCGATGCGACGCAAACGATGAGTCTGTTCGCGGATAAGCGTTGGGTGGAGTTGCGTATCGCCGAGGGTAAACCCGGCGAGGGCGCGAAGCTGATCGAGCAATTTGCGCAGCAGGCCTCTGCGGATACATTGTTGGTCATCGTCAGCGGAAAATTGGATAAGGCGGCGCAAAACAGCAAGTGGGTGAAGGCGGTCGAACAGTCCGGTGTCAGCGTCACCTGTTACCCGATCAGCGCGGCGGATTTGCCTGCGTGGGTGACCGCACGTATGCGCGCGCGCGGTCTGCAGCCGAACCCGATGGCGGCAAAACTGTTGGCCGAGCGTGTGGAAGGCAATTTGCTTGCGGCGATGCAAGAGATCGAAAAATTGGCGATCACGCACCAAGGCGCGGTGGACGAGAAGATGATCGTCGACGCGGTCGCGGAGAGCGCGCGATATGACGTGTTCGGGTTGGCGGACGCATTATTGGGTGGTGACACCGCGCGCGTGTTGCGGATGTTGGACGGGCTGCGTGAAACCGGCACCGAGCCGCCGCTGGTGTTATGGGCCTGTACGCGTGAATTGCGTATCCTGGCGCGCTGTGCGGCGCTGCCCGCGGCGCAACGCGATCATGCATTGGAAGAGATGCATGTATGGCAAAGTCGCTGGGCGCTGTATCGCAAGGCCTGCGCGCGCCACACACTTAACGAATGGCGTGGCTTGTTGCAACGCGCGGAGTCCGTGGATTGTTCGATCAAGGGTTTGGCGGCAGGCAGCCCTTGGGATGGGTTGATAGAATTGGCATTGGGTATCGCAGGGCGCGCGATGTTTCCAGTGCCGCTACACTAGTCATATTGGAGATTATCAATGTCAGATTGTTGCGATACGAGCCCTGTGGCATGCACCTCTCCGCGGAAACGCTGTTGCCCCACCAATCAAACTGAATGTCCTGAGGTCGGCGTAGCGACGATTTTGCACCACTTGAAGGCCCCTTGGGCTCACCCGCTAACGGCGCAGAAAT
>JAOUGF010000343.1 GCA_029857925.1 Gammaproteobacteria bacterium | reverse complement strand
TGTGAAAAATCTAGCATCGGTTAAACCTAAAAACCCCCTTGCCGCGAGTTGCCACAAGGGGGTTTGGGATCCAATGAAATGGATAAACTTACGTTGGCCCTGTTGCTGGCCCGGCAACGGGTTTATCGTCCTTTTTGCGCTCTGCACCCAGTGCGGAAGGCCGACTCAGTTTATCGCCCGACGAGCCATTGCTGCTGTCCACATCATCCCAAGAACTGGGCGGCCCAGGCGGGCGACCGGTCATGATGTTTTCGATCTGACCCGCGTCTATCGTTTCATACTTCATCAACGCGTCGGCCATCGCGTGCAGCTTGTCGAGATTATCCAACAAGATTTGCTTCGCACGCTCATAGTTGCGATCGACAATGGCGCGGATCTCCTCGTCGATAATGTGCGCGGTTTCGTCGGACACTTCTTTATGTTGCGTCACTGAACGCCCCAAAAAGACCTCGCCTTCGTCCTCGCTATACGTCATCGGGCCGAGACGATCCGACAAACCCCACTTCGTCACCATGTTGCGGGCGATGTCGGTCGTGCGCTGAATATCATTGGACGCACCCGTGGTCACGGATTCCAAACCAAACACCAATTCTTCCGCCAAGCGGCCGCCGAACAACGAACTGATCTGGCTTTCCAAGCGCTGTTTGCTATAGCTATAACGATCCGCCTCAGGCAAAAACATCGTCACACCCAACGCGCGACCGCGCGGGATGATAGTGACTTTATACACCGGATCATGCGCCGGTACGGTACGGCCGACGATCGCGTGCCCGGCCTCGTGGTATGCCGTCAGACGCTTTTCGTCCTCGCTCATCACCATGGACTTGCGTTCGGCACCCATCATGACCTTGTCTTTGGCCTTTTCGAAGTCGTCCATCGACACCAAGCGCTTGTTCTTGCGCGCCGCAAAGAGCGCCGCCTCGTTGACCAAATTGGCCAAATCGGCACCCGAGAACCCCGGCGTGCCACGTGCAATGAATTCCGGCTTCACGTCATCGGCCAACGGCACCTTGCGCATGTGTACACGCAGGATATGGTCACGCCCACGTAAATCGGGCAGCGGCACCACGACTTGGCGATCGAAGCGACCGGGGCGCAACAGCGCCGGGTCTAACACATCCGGACGGTTAGTCGCCGCGATGATGATAATGCCTTCATTGCCCTCAAAGCCGTCCATTTCAACCAGCAATTGGTTTAAGGTCTGCTCACGTTCATCATGCCCACCGCCTAAACCGGCGCCGCGATGACGACCCACGGCATCGATTTCGTCTATAAAGATGATGCAAGGCGCATGTTTCTTTGCCTGCTCAAACATATCGCGTACGCGCGAGGCGCCAACGCCAACAAACATTTCAACAAAATCTGAACCGGAAATCGTAAAGAACGGTACCTTGGCCTCACCCGCAATCGCACGCGCCAACAAGGTTTTACCGGTACCCGGGGGGCCCACCAGCAACACGCCGCGCGGGATCTTACCGCCTAGCTTTTGGAATTTGCCCGGATCGCGTAGAAATTCGACCAATTCCGCGACCTCTTCCTTCGCCTCGTCGGCGCCGGCCACGTCTACGAACGTGACCTTGACTTGATCTTCGCCCAACATGCGCGCACGGCTCTTGCCGAACGACATTGCGCCACGCCCGCCGCCCCCGCCTTGCATTTGACGCATGAAGAATATCCACACGGCGATCAGCAACAACATCGGGAACCAGGATATAAAGATTTGCATCATTAGGCTTTGTTGCTCAGGTGGTTTGACCTCCACCGCGACGCTGTTATTGAGCAAATCGCCCATCAAGCCTGGGTCTGTCGGGCTGTAGGTCGTGAATTTATCACCACTCTGCAAGGTGCCTCGAATGATGCGACCATCGGCCTCAATCTGTACCTTTTGTACCTGACCCGCCTTCACGTCATGTACAAATTGCGAGTACTCGACTTGGCGCGCATTCGACTGACGCGGTGCAAAATTATTGAACACCGTCATCAGGACGATTGCTATGACCACCCATAAAATAATGTTTTTCGCCATTTCGCTCAACGTACTCTGCCTCTTACCGAAACCATCATCGTACCCAATGCCAACCACCTTGCAAAGCGAATATCTCTGTAGAGGGCCTTACTGACCACCCCTACGCTGCTTTAACCTGGGCCCTGCCATTGTCCCTGGGGAACGCCCCCGTGCACCACCACAACCTTGATTCACCTATGGTTTAAACTTTTAACACCATAGAATTAATATTAACTTACCCTACTTGCGACGTCGAGCCAACACATACACTTCGTTGCTACGCGGGCGCGAGGCCTTGGGTTTACGTATGACCACCGAAGCGAACGCCGGGCGACACGATTTTATAAATTCCTCGGCACCCTGTCCTTGAAACACCTTCACCAGGAAATCGCCCCCGGGTCGTAACTTTTTAAGTGCAAAATCCAGTGCCAATTCTACAAGATACATCGCATTGGGTTGATCTACCGAGGACATTCCGGTGATATTGGGGGCTATATCACAGATTACAAGGTCTACGACCCGCCCTTGTAAGGCCTGCTCCAAGGCCGCCACGGCCTCGTCGGTCGTGAAGTCCTTCTCTAGGACGATAACGCCCGGCAAGGGTTCCATCGCCAGGATATCGAGCGCGACGACACATCCTTGACGCCCCACGCGGTTGGCGGCAATTTGCGACCAACTGCCTGGCGCGGCGCCGAGGTCGACCACCGTCATGCCTGGGCGCAATAATTTGTCGCGCTCTTCCAATTCCAATAGCTTAAACGCGGCGCGCGAGCGATACCCCTGTTTCTGTGCCTGTTGCACGTACACATCGTTGATATGTTCGTGTAACCAACGTCGGCTACTGCTGCTTTTCTTGGCCATCCGGCACCCCCAGCGCGCGTTGGGTGCGAACAATACGCCACATCAACCACGCCGCGCTCGCCAACGCATAGCCCAACAGGATCAGCACTTGTAGGCCGCCGCGCGGTGAAATACGCTCCACTACCAGCACCAGGGTCATGCCTATGATGAGAATGACCCCGAGCTCCAGCTTCACAGGATTGAACGGGCTCGCATTAACGCTGAAACCCTTGGGTTTTTTTGATATAATATTCACAGTTTTGTCATTGGAAAATTTATTACACATTATGCAAGCACTTACGAGTTCCCAAGTACGTCATTTGCGCGGTTTGGCGCATAAATTAAAACCCGTCGTATCGGTCGGCCAAGCCGGCGCCAGTGAGGCCGTCGCGCTTGAACTAGACGCCGCGCTGGAACACCATGAGCTGCTCAAAGTCAAAATCCACACGGGGGAACGCGACGTGATGCACCAGATTGCGGCGGCCTTGGCGCAACGCACGGGGGCCCAGGTCGTGCAAACCATCGGCCGCGTCGTGGTGATGTACCGCGCCGCCCAAAAGCCCCGCCTGATCCTAAGCTGACTAGGCGCC
>JAOUGF010000342.1 GCA_029857925.1 Gammaproteobacteria bacterium | reverse complement strand
GTCCCGCCGCAAAATCACAGAATAGAAACAAAACCGGCATACCGCATAAATTGCCAATGATATCGCCAAACCAGTCAATCCAAAACCGAACACCAATGGCAATATTAAAAGTGTAACTCGAAATATCACCTCAGCGCTTTCTATCTTCACCCCCAGACTATAGAGGTCCTTAGAAATCAATAAATGGATAAAGTATTCCGTAGCAATAAAAAATAATATGTATACGCAATAATATTGCAAATAGCTGGCTAGTGCGGGATTATTCATATGCACTGCAATGAAATCACGAGCGAAATAGATAACTGCGGATGTTACAATTCCAGACACCAGAAACAACAACACCACTTGCAGTACAAATGCTCGCTGCCGGGGCTCACCTGCATATTGCTTATAAAAATAATATATCGAGGCGGGAAATCCCATGGTCATAATACCGACCGCCAACGACCCCACGAGGAGTAATTGCTGGTAGGTACCATAATCTTCCTTGGTTAGCAATCTAACCAAGACCACCGGAAGTAAAAAACCCACTGCATATTTAAAAAGGTTCAATACGATCAGTAGCCCGGCCTTCTGTGTCAAGCTAGCCACGTTTATCGGCCTTGTTCTTTATATTGCGCAATGTTCACACGCGGTAACCTATCATCCAGGTTGTCTAAAACCGACTGCACAGTGGAAAAAGAAAAATCTCCGAGTAGTCTATCCAATTTTTTCTGGCAGGAATCTAGATTTTGGTAATGTCTAAAACGTGACACGGCACTTGCTTTTATTCTAGGTTGGCCGGTATCCACTTCCCATGGGTGCAAATAGAAAATGAAAGGACGGCGCTCGCGTTTGTTGATATTTCCAAGGCCAAAACGAGATAACACATAGGGAAATAACCTAAAGTACCCCCCGCCCGCTACTGGAAGATTAAGCCCAGCGACTTTTACTGTGGACAAAGGAAATTCAATTATTTCCGCGCCAGAATCCAATAGCAGTTTGTGAGGGAAACGAGGAGCGCTATAAATGCCGTATCTATCATGTTTCACCGGGAATACACTAGAATCATAGCTGAAACCAAGACTGGCCAACACTTCCAACGCCCATAGCGATGCGCGTGTAATCGAATAACTCGCAGCGCGATAACCAAGAATGGGTAGGCCGGTGATATCTTCCAGCAATTTCTTAGAGCGTATTGTTTCCTCGCGAAAAACATCTTGGGTTTGGTTATACACGAGTTGATGAGAATATCCGTGTGAGGCGATTTCATGACCTCCAGCGGCGATACGCCTTACCACTTCAGGATACTTATCCGCAACCCATCCTAATATGAAAAAAGTACCATGCACACCCTGGGTCGCCAACATCTGCAATATAATGTCGGTGTTTTGCTCTACACGCGAAGGTAAAGTATTCCATTGAGCACGCGAAATCACGCGCTCAAACGCACTCACATGATAGTAATCTTCAACATCCAGCGTAAACGCGTTGCTAATTGTTATGTCAGACATGGAGTCACTGGTCCTCATCGGCCGCGGTTAGATACCAACCTATCCCATCGTCTAGCATACGTCGAAATGGTGAATCAGTGGCGGTAAAATAGTACACCTCGCGCGCCTCTCGAGCTAAAAAACCCGCTGCTTTAACGGCGTTTGAAACTGCAGGAGTATCCAATAACTCAACGTGGATCGCCTCTGCACCGCGTCCTCTCGCTTCACTTATTAATTCTAACAACGTAGCGGTAAGGTTTTGTGATTCCACATATAAATCAACGATGCTTAAAACTCCAAGTTTAGTTTGAACAACCGCATACCCCTCTACGGAATTATTATTTCCGAGCAATCCTAGCAAATCAAAATGACCGCGGGGATTCCGTGCGAATCTATGGTGCAGAAATTGCGCGTCTCGCGAACCTTGAACGGCTGCGGTACGAATCGTAGATAACGGCCACTGATTAACACCCGTTTCGTTCCAACTAAATGCTACTCGATGCTTAGACTGACGTGTTTTCAACGCAATCTCCATCCTGAGCGCTAGATTTACCACAGGAGAAATCACAGCTCCTAACAGGGGATGCAGGCGTTCCTTGACTTTTTTGGTTGCATCAACCAAACGCGTATACCTTACCATATGCCCAAGTGGACGATAACCCAATCGACGGAATAACGGTTTTGCATTGCTATTAGGGAATCCGTAAATCAATTCATAGCGATGTCCGCCATCCTCTACTACCGTCTTTTGTAGCAACATCCCAGGAAATAACGTGCGATGTTTACTATCAACCACCAAATCACTTAAAATTGCACCGCGCACTATGCGATCCGCAGCGCGGAAATTGCGTGGTACCAAGCCATAGGCGCCTACAGGCGCATCCTGGCTACTTACGTAAAGCAAATAAATATCACCGGGTTGACTGGCCTCTTCTCCATACAACCATCGATATTTTTTATACAGATCCACACCCCCACCTAAGTTACCGCGCCACAGTCCGACCACAGCCTCTTGTACAAGCTGTGGATCCGCTCTCTCTACTCGGTAAGCTGGGGCGGTCATCTTGTATTTTGCGTCATACCGGAATGCGGACAGGTTCCACTAGGACACCCGGTCTATGCAAATATGCGGTGGTGCGACGCTTCGCTACGATGTCATGAAACACATTTTCAGCTTGTTTTACGCTTATTTCCAACATACCCGCCAAATCTTCCGCACTTTTCCCATTATTCAGCGCCCACAACGCGACGTCCATCTCGTGATACGGTAAGGCATAATAGAACTCGTCTTGGCCTTGCGCCAAGCTATAGGTATCTGTAGTAGGTATGGCATTCACAATGGATTCCGGCAAACCAAAGTATCTTGCCATATCATAAACATGAGTTTTATACAAATGGGCGATGGGCTTCACATCCGCTGAACCATCCCCGTTTTTTACAAAAAAGCCTTGATCATACTCAACACGATTGGGAGTACCAACTACCGCGTAATTCAGCCTATCGGCATGAAAATATTCCACGGTTTTGCGTATGCGCTGCTTATAATTGGTTGCCGCCACGATTTGTAAATATTCTTTCAGTCCTAGTGTTTTTTCTTTTATATCTCCACGTTCTGTCTGCACTACCAATTTAAAATGGTTGTAGCGCCCCTCTAACCCCCCGGAAATCGCAATCTTATATTTCCACGTTGGCAGGTAATCCGGAAAAGTCGCTCGCACCGCGTCGTCGCGCCAACGATAGCAACCTATCGCTTCCAGCGTAGGCGCGATATCGTGTACCTCATAGTCAATACCCAAATGTTCAGCCAGCAATTTGCCTTTTTTAATACTTTCACCAGAAGAATCACGTTCTGGCAATAATAGGCCATAGACTTTCTTAGCACCTAGCGCCTGTACTGCCAACGTCGCGCTAACCGAACTGTCTATCCCGCCAGACATCGCTACAACCGCGCCTCTGCGTAGTAAC
>JAOUGF010000341.1 GCA_029857925.1 Gammaproteobacteria bacterium | reverse complement strand
AAACTGTCGGCACCCTCCAGAAACCCGCTCACCTCCGTAACACCCTCGGCCAGTGAGCCCAGCATAATGGTGCGGTGTGAAATGGATTTGTCACCCGCCACGCGTAATGTACCTCGCAGGGTTCCACCGGCATGCACGTGATAGGTGATGGATTGGTTGCTCATAATCTACTCTTTACGTTATCAAATGTGTCAATTAAAGCTTTTCATAAAACGATCTCGCGCTTGCTTGGCCCGAGTAAAGCGTTGTTCTATTTCGTCATGCGCACCCAGATGAATATCCCGCTTCAGCGTTTCCAGCTCTTGTTGATAGCGGTCTATCATCGCCACGATGGCCTCACGATTGGCGGCACAGATGTCGCGCCACATCGTGGGATCGCTGGACGCGATGCGTGTAAAATCGCGAAAACCACCGGCGGCGAAGCGAAATATCTCGCGGCGTTCTTCCATCTGCGCCAACGTGTCCACCAACGTAAACGCTAGCACGTGCGGCAAATGACTGGTGGCCGCCAGCACCTCGTCATGGTGGTGTGCATCCATTTCTACGACTTCCGCACCTATCCCACGCCACATCGCAGTCACTGCAGCCAATGCCTGGGGGTCCGTCTCCGCAGTAGGTGTCAAAATCACACAGCGTTGAATAAACAGCTCTGCAAATGACGCCTCTACCCCGCTCTTTTCGGTGCCTGCAATTGGATGCCCAGCGACAAAACGCGCAGGCACCTCGCCAAAGGCCTCACGCGCCGCCGCGATGACACAACCCTTTGCACTGCCGACGTCGGTGATGATGGCCGTCAAATCTGTGACCGCCGCCAGCGCGCGCATCACCGCAGACATTGCCCCCACGGGCACGGCGATCACGATTAAATCCGCACCCTGTACGCCACGCGCGATATCGGTTTCGATGCGATCTATGACACCCAATGCCAGCCCAAGCGTCAACATGGGCTGGTCGCGATCACATCCGACCACTTCCGTTGCGAGCCCGTGCTTTTTCAACGCACGCGCGACAGACCCGCCGATCAAGCCCAAGCCAATAATGGTGACGCGTTGCCACATCGTAGTGCTACGATGCCAACGCGCGCGCGAGCGCTGTCAAACAGCGCGTATTTTGTTCAGGCAAACCGGTCGTAATACGCAAATGGTTAGGCATCTGATAATTGGCCACGGGGCGCACAATTACGCCCTGTTTCAACATCGATTGATACACCGGCAATGCCGGGCGTCCTACATCGACAGTGATAAAATTGGCGACGGTTGGAATATGCGTCAAACCTAAATCATTGAACCCTTGCGCCAATTGCCGCAGTCCTAGCCGATTCAATTCTACGCTGCGTCGCACGTAATCATGATCTTGCAACGCCGCCTCTGCCGCGACCAGCGCCAAACTGTTCACGTTAAAAGGCTGGCGCACACGATTGAGGATATCGGTGACCACCGGACTTGCAACACCATAGCCCACGCGTATGCCTGCAATTCCGTAGACTTTTGAGAAGGTACGCATCACCACGACGTTGGCATATTGCGCTACCCACGGCGCGGCGCTTTCAAACGCGGGTTCTTCGACAAACTCATTGTAAGCCTCGTCAACAACGACAATCACATCCCGCGGCACGCTGCGTACAAAGGCTTCAAGTTCTGCACCTGGTAGCCACGTACCGGTGGGATTGTTAGGATTCGCGACAATGACAATTTTTGTTTTAGGAGTGATCGCCGCGCGCATTGCCGGGAGGTCATGCCCCCACTGACGCGCGGGCACCACCACCGCATTTGCACTCGCGGCTAGCGTAATAATCGGATACATCGCAAACGCATACTGTGAGAATACGATTTCATCACCCGGACAAACATAGGCGCGCACCAACATCTCGAGCACTTCGCTGGATCCGTTGCCTATCGTTAACTGTTGTTTATCGACATCGAGATGACGCGCTAAGGCCTTTTTCAACGCGAATGCGCTCCCGTCCGGATACAGCGCAAGATCACTGATTGCATCGCGCATTGCATGTTGCGCCAAGGGACTGGGACCTAGCGGGTTTTCATTTGACGCCATCTTGATGATGTCTGTCAAACCCAGCTCGCGCTGCAATTCAGCGATCGGTTTTCCCGGCGGATAAGGTGACAATTTTTGCACGCCGGACACCGCGCGTGAAAATAACGGATCGTTCACTTGATTAGTCATAGTGTGTGCTCTGTTCATAAAACCGCGCGCGGGTAAGAACCCAAGCGTTTTAACACAGCGGCTTCTTGTTCTAACGCAATCAACGCCTGATTCAATGGAGGATCTTGTTCATGGCCTTCTAAATCGATGAAAAACACATAATCCCACATGCCACGTCGCGACGGTCGTGACTCTATACGCGACATACTCACCCCATGACGCACAAAGGGTTCCAACACACGATGCAAGGCACCGGTCTTATTGCGCACAGAAACTAGGATGGAGGTCTTGTCGCGGCCGGTCGGCGCCGTATCGTAGCGGCCGATCACCAAAAACCGCGTGGTGTTATCGGGCTCGTCTTCAATATTCGACACGACTATTTTAAGGTCGTAAACATCTGCGGCCTGCTCGCCGGCAATCGCAGCGGCGTCAGGCGCCTGTGCGGCGCGACGTGCGGCCTCCGCATTACTACTGACCGCCACAATTTCGACGTTCGGAAGGTGTGTGCTCAACCACTCTCGACATTGGCCTAAGGATTGTTGATGTGAGTACAGACGTTTGATCTGCATAAGATCCGTCTGTGTCGCCATCAAGTGTTGATGAATGCGCAATTCGACTTCACCGCAGATTTTAAGTGGAGAGCCTACGAAGGTATCCAACGTGTGATTAACAACGCCCTCGGTTGAGTTTTCAATTGGCACCACACCAAACTGGGCTGCCCCGCTCTCCACTTCGCGAAATACTTCAGCGATCGTGCCGACGGCTAGCGTTTCGACGGCATGACCGAAGTGTTTAATTGCGGCCGCTTGCGTGAAGGTACCCTCGGGGCCTAAATACGCGATTTGCAGCCGTTGTTCTAGCGCCAAACAGGCCGACATAATTTCACGAAACAGGCGGGCCATGGTCTCATCGCCAAGCACACCGCCCTTGTTGCGCGCCATCACGCGGCGCAGCACATCGGCTTCGCGCTCTGGGCGATAAAAGCTATCTGCTTGCTGGTTGCCACGCTTGATTTTGGCCACTTGCTTGGCACACGTTGCCCGCGCATTAATGAGCGTTTGGATCTGCTCATCCAGAGCATCAATTTGATTGCGAATTTCGCGTAACTGGTCGGCGTCTGACATAAGGATTTGTTAGCAGACTCGCACGGCTAAGATGCCATCAATACTGCGTAAGTCCTTCAGCAACGATTCACTTATGGGTTGATTGACGTCCACCAAGGTATACGCCAATTCGCCCTTAGATTTATTCAGCATATCGATGATATTGCAACCTGCG
>JAOUGF010000340.1 GCA_029857925.1 Gammaproteobacteria bacterium | reverse complement strand
GCCGAACGACACCTCGTTTGGAAACTTGTGGGGACTCAATAACAGCGGACAAACCTTAAACGGAACCACCGGCACCGCCGACGCCGACATGAATGTGTTGGACGCGTGGAATAATACTGGGGTCACCGGTAGCAATGGTGTCGTTATCGCGGTCATCGATACCGGCGTGCAATATACGCACCCCGACCTTACCGCGAACATGTGGGTCAATCCCGGTGAAATCGCCAGCAACGGCATAGACGATGACGCCAATGGCTATGTCGATGACGTGTACGGTATAAACGCGATCACCAACTCGGGCAATCCCATGGACGACGCCGGACACGGCACGCACGTCGCAGGCACAATCGCCGGTGTGGGCAATAACGCCGCCGGGATTACCGGCGTTGCGCAACAAGCGAAAATCCTCGCCTGCAAATTTTTATCCGCTTCCGGCGGGGGTTACGATTCCGATGCGATTAAATGTCTGGACTATATCTATGCGCTAAAACAAAAAGGCATCAACGTCGTCGCCACCAACAATTCTTGGGGCGGCGGTGGTTCTAACCAGGCGTTGTCCGATGCGATAGGCACACAACGCACGGCTGGAATCTTGTTTGTCGCCGCGGCGGGTAACGCCAGTTCAAATAACGATGTCGGCGCTAATTATCCTTCGAATTATCTGAAAACCAACATCATCGTGGTCGCCGCAACCACACAGAGCGATGCGCTGGCGTCGTTCTCAAATTACGGTCTGCGCACCGTACACGTCGGCGCGCCAGGCACCAATATTTACAGCACCTACCCCACCAGCACGTATGCGTACTTACAAGGCACGTCGATGGCGACGCCTAATGTCACTGGCGTCGTGGCGTTGCTTGCCGCGCAAGACCCCTCGCGCGATTGGAAGGCGATCAAAAATTTGGTGATCTCCAGCGGTACGCCTATCGCTGCGCTCAATGGCAAGACCGCCACCGGTCGCCGCGTGCGCGCGTGGGATACCAATGGCACAGGCGCGATGAGTTGCAGCAATCAAACCGTATCCGCAATTGCCTATCCGCAAACCAGCAGTGTGACCAAGATCTCCGGCACCAAATTAGGCCTCGCCGCGATTAATATCAACTGCGCCAGCCCGGCGGGCACGATGACCGTCGCGACGACCGGCCCAAGCGCGGTGGGTACGGTGACGCTGCAAGACGATGGGCTTGGATTCGATGAGGTTGCTGGTGACGGCGTATATTCCAACTATTGGACGGCCCCCGCGACTGCCGGCGCGTATACCTTGACGTTTAGCAATAGTCAGACGCTGTCCGTCACCGTCAATGCGCTGAATAGCACGATGATCCCTTACCGCGCGCCGGTCGCGATCACATATAACCCGCGTGTTGCCGACCTGGCCACTTATCCTTTCTGGGCACTGTCGGACAATTGTTGGTTTCAGTATTACGGATTGCCAACCTTTTATTACAGCAATGTCAGCACGACATCGTTCTATGTATTATCCAAAGGTATCGCCACGCTGACAGCACCCGGCACGGCAGCGTATTATTCGGGTGCAAATACCGCGCTGCCGAACGATACGCTGAGCACTGCGATTGCGCCCTACTGGGACGATTTGGATTTGAGTGCGGCGGGAAATGGCGAACGCCTATTCGTACCCTATAATGCAACGAAGGCGAAATACGAAATCATAGAGGAATGGAAAGGCACCCAAAAGGGCTCCGGCAACCCAGTGCAGATGCAAGTCATATTTACCGAGAATTCCTCGGATATCGAAGTGCACTATATCGCCACCGATAGCTCCGGCGCCAGCGCGACCGCAGGTATGCAGGTAGATATGGTTCAAGGCACCACACAAAGTTTCAATACCTCGACCCCGGACCTGGCTGCGGGCAAGGCCTGGTTGTGGAAGCTTGATACCGGAGCCCCAACGGCGAACGCAGGCACGACACAAAATGTCAACGGTAACGCGTTAGTCACACTGAGCGGCAGCGGCACAGATCCGGACAGCGGCACACTGAAATACAACTGGGCGCAAACCGCAGGCACTGCGGCTACGCTTTCCAATGCGAATGTCGCAAGCCCGACGTTTTATGCGCCGAATGTGACGGGTACACTGAGCTTCTTATTGACCGTCACCGATGACGCAAACCGCACCGCGACCGCGACAGTAGACATCAATGTCACCGCCGTCGCAGGTGCAGGCACCCTACAATTTAGCGCCAGCACCTATGCGGTAAACGAAAATGCCGGCACCGCCAGCATCGTCGTCGATCGCGTTGGTGGCAGCGCTGGGGCAATAGGCGTCACCTATGCGACCGCCGATGGCACCGCGGCCAGCGGCGCGGATTATACCTACACCTCCGGCACCTTAAGTTGGACCAACGGTGACATCGCCAGTAAGACCCTATCGATATCGATCACCGATGACATCGTTATTGAAGGCAACGAAACGCTGAGCATAGGCTTATCAAATGCGACGGGCGGAGCAACCATTAACGGCACGACGGCGACGTTGACGATTAACGACAACGACAGCGCCGGCGTCATCGGATTTTCTTCCTCCACTTATTCTGTGGCGGAGAATGGCACCAGCGTAACCATTACCGCGACGCGCACTGGCGGCGTCAGCGGCGCAGTCAGTGCGAATTATGCAACGTCTAACGGCACAGCAACCTCCGGCAGCGATTACACCGCCGCATCCGGCACACTGTCGTGGACCGCAGGCGACAGTGCAAACAAAACATTTACCGTTACGATAACGGATGACAGCGTCTACGAAGGAAACGAAACCGTTACGCTGAGCCTGTCCAACGCGACTGGCGGCGCGACACTGGGCACCAACGCCACATTGACGATCACGGAAAATGACCCCGTGCCCGTCCCCGGCACGATCGCGTTCTCGACCACTAGTTATACGGTCGCGGAAAACGGCGTCACGGCGACGATAACCGCCACGCGCGCGGGTGGTAGCGACGGTGTGGTCGGCGTCAGTTACGCCACGGCCAACGGTACTGCGACGGCGGGTAGCGACTATACGGCGGCCTCCGGCACCTTGTCTTGGGCCAACGGCGATAGCGCGAACAAGACGTTTACGGTCTCCATGACCGACGATGTCATCTACGAAGGCAACGAAACCGTGAGCCTCTCGTTGTCGACGGTCACGGGTGGCGCCACGTTGGGCACCAGCAGCGCCACGCTGACGATTACCGAAAACGATGCCGCACCTGCGGGTAACGTTGCGCTATCGGCAAGCACATATTCGGTGGCGGAAAACGGTGCGTCGGTCACGATCACGGTAGCGCGTACCAACGGCAGCAACGGCGCGATCAGTGTCGATTATGCGACCTCGAATGGCACCGCGACGGCGGGCGCGGGTGGCGACTATCAAGCCGCAACCGGCACGCTGACGTGGGCCAACGGCGACGCCGCGAACAAGACCTTCACCATCACCGTATTGGATG
>JAOUGF010000339.1 GCA_029857925.1 Gammaproteobacteria bacterium | reverse complement strand
CAAGCCATACGTATGATGCCAGGCGCGCACCAAATGATCGGACGAGGCCTTGCTCGCAGAATAGGGTGAATTGGGCTGGTAAGTTGACTCCTCGGTAAATAACCCCGTCGCGCCCAACGAACCGTACACCTCATCCGTGGAAATATGCTGAAATCGAAATTGGTTCTTCGCCGCGCCTTGCAAACCGTTCCAATATTCCCGCGCGACTTCTAACAACGTATAAGTGCCGACGATGTTGGTCTGGATAAACTCTGCAGGCCCGGCGATGCTTCTATCGACGTGACTCTCCGCCGCCAGATGCATAATGGCGGTTGGCTTATGATCACGGAAGATGCGTTCTATCGCCGCGCGATCACAAATATCGACCTGTTCAAATTTATGCCGAGGGTGATCTTTTGATTTACCAAGCGAATCTAAATTTCCGGCATAGGTTAGCTTGTCAACATTGACGATGGTGTAATCCGTATTTTCGATAAAATGACGCACCACGGCGGAACCGATAAATCCAGCCCCACCGGTCACGATCAAGGTTTTTTGGCTCATGGGTAACACTCCGCATCGCGCATACGCGTACCTTGGCGATCTTTTTCCGACAACAAAGTCTCACCTGTTAAGGGCCACGCGATAACGAGATCAGGGTCATTCCATAACACGCAGTGCTCGTATTGTGGCGCGTAGTAATCGGTCGCCTTATAGAGCACCTCGGCGGTTTCACTGACCACATAAAACCCGTGCGCAAACCCCGGCGGCACCCATAACATCTTTTTATTGTCCGACGACAAATGCTCGCCCAGCCACTGCCCAAATGTGGGCGACGATTTGCGCATATCCACTGCAACATCGTAGACTTCGCCTTGGACGACACGCACTAGTTTGCCTTGCGGTTGTTGAAGTTGATAATGCAAACCGCGCAACGTGCCACGCTGAGAACGGCTGTGATTGTCCTGCACGAAATCCACGTCTATGCCGCTTTCGGCGAATTTCTTTTTTTGCCAGGTTTCCATAAAAAAACCGCGTTGATCGCCAAATACTTTGGGTTCTATCAATAACACATCGGGGATTGCCAAGCGCGTAAACTTCATGCGGGGTGACCGCCTTTTATTACACCTAGCAAATATTGTCCGTAACCATTTTTACGCAACGGATCGGCTAGGCGCATCAGCTGATCGGCGTTGATATAGCCCATGCGATAGGCGATTTCTTCAGGGCAACAAATTTTCAATCCTTGGCGTTCTTCCACCACGCGAATAAAATTCGCGGCGTCTATCAGCGATTCGTGCGTGCCCGTGTCCAACCAGGCATAACCGCGACCCAGCAATTCCACGCCCAAGGTATTGCGTTTTAAATAGGCGATATTGACATCGGTGATTTCCAATTCACCGCGCGGTGAGGGTTTGATGTCTTTGGCCACGGCAACCACGTCATTATCATAAAAATACAACCCCGTCACTGCGTAATTCGACTGCGGATTTTTCGGCTTTTCTTCAATCGAAGTCGCGCGACCTTGTGCGTCGAACCCGACCACGCCATAGCGCTCGGGATCTTTGACGTAGTAACCGAACACCGTCGCACCGATCGTTTTTGTAGTTGCGCGCTGCAAACGTTCTGCCAAACCGTGCCCATAAAAAATGTTGTCGCCCAACACCAAACATGCGGGGCTGTTGCCTAAAAATGTCTCGCCGATCAAAAAGGCCTGCGCGAGGCCATCGGGACTCGGCTGCGCGGCGTAATTGAGATTCAAACCCCACTTTGCGCCATCACCCAACAACTGCTGAAACGCCGTCTGATCGTGCGGTGTGGTGATGATTAAGATATCGCGTATGCCCGCCAACATCAGCGTGGACAGCGGATAATATATCATCGGTTTATCGTACACGGGCATCAATTGCTTGCTGACCGATAATGTCAGCGGATGCAAGCGTGTACCCGAACCACCGGCCAAAATGATACCCTTATAACCGAGTGAATTTGTCATACTGCGAACCTATTGAGCATAGTTTTTTAAATCTTGCAACATTTGCCGCAAACCCACACGCCAATGCGCGACGTTTATTTCTGGCATAGCCCACAATGCGCTTTTATCCAACACCGCGCAGACCGGTCGTCTTGCCGGTGTCGGATAGTCCACCGTACGTATCGGCCGCACCGCGACATCCCGCGTCAAGAGTCCTAGCGCCTGAGCTTCTTCATATACAGCTACCGCAAAATCGTACCAACTGGCTACACCCGCGTCGGTATAGTGATAGACACCTTGCATTTTGTGTTTTGCGATGGACCACACTGTTTGCGCCAGATGAGACGCCCATGTCGGTGTACCGATTTGATCGGCCACGACACGCACCTCGTCGCGTTCGCGCATCAGGCGCAACATGGTTTTAACAAAATTGTGACCATGCGCGGAATACACCCAAGCGGTGCGTACGATGGCAGACTGGTCATACGCCTCCATCACTCGCTGTTCACCTTCGAGTTTACTGGCACCATATACACCCAATGGTGCGGGCGTATCCGTGGTCGCATACGGGCGCGTCTGCAATCCGTCAAAGATAAAATCGGTGGAAATATGCACAAACCTCGCCGCCAAGTCATGCGCGGCGAGGGCAAGATTTTCAGCCCCCAACGCGTTGACGGCATAGGCCAACGAAGATTCATGCTCGGCCTTGTCTACGGCGGTGTAGGCGGCGCAATTTATGATGACAGTTGGTTTATGTTGGCTTACAAAGTCCAAAACCTTATCGGTATTTGTAATATCCAACACGTCCGCGTCCACGGCAATAAGCGTATAGCCTTGCGGTGCGCGGCGTTGCAGTTCCCAGCCTAGCTGGCCCTTTGCGCCGGTGATCAGCACGGTGCGGCCTTCACTCATGTCCTACCACGCCTCCCTTTTCGATCTCATTTTTCAGGCGCACGATTTCTTCTTTTAATGTTTCATATTCTGCGACCTTACGGCGCAAAAAATTCACAGTGGCGCGTGCCTTCTCCTCAAGCCCTTTAGGCGTCAACAAATATGCATAACCCTTTTTGTTTTCACTACGTCGAAAATTCGACGCCTTCACCCAACCTTTTGACGTCAACGCGCGTATGCAATAATTCACCTTTCCGACACTGACCCCCAATTCGCGCGCGATGTCACGTTGATTGAGATCAGGATAGTCGTGCAGCAAGGACAGTAAACGGTAACGGGTTTCGTCGTCTAACACAGGGGGGGGCAACTAAAGATAGAAATTCAGACACGCTTCCGCCCTGTAGCATCGCACTAGGCTTACCACATGGGCTGTTTTCAATTTGCTAGGTATCAGGGCTACTACCTAACTACATTCGATAGGACGCTCTGTTCAACGATTGAACAGAGCTTAACAAAATATAGCCTCCCCCCCCATCGTGTCAAGGCTTTTCTAAGTATCGCGCAGGTTGTGTTAGCATCGTGCACACCGTTTGCGTGGAGG
>JAOUGF010000338.1 GCA_029857925.1 Gammaproteobacteria bacterium | reverse complement strand
CACCGCGTCTATCATTCTATCGCGACAAAGAACAACGCGAAATCGATTTGTTGATCGAGGAAAACGATAAACTATATCCCATCGAAATCAAAAAAACCGCGTCCATCCCGAATCTCGAATTCAAAGATTTTGGTGCGCTGAAAAATCTCAACGTTTCGGTTGGGCGTGGCGGCGTGATTTGTTTTGTGAACGCGTTAGTCCCTCTCGCGGAAGATGTGGATGCCATACCGGTCGGGTATTTGTGATTGGGAATGAGCGTTGGTGTTTGAATAGGTGCTAGGCAACCGTTGTGCAATTGGCGAGCGACACATTTAATGGGAACCTCTTAAAATTCGATCAGGGGACGCAGCGCTAGGCGGAAAGGGGCGAAAAAGCGCAGTTTACACGTTGCCTCAAAGGCCTGACATATCTGAGCATTTTTCGACCCTTTTCAACGACGCGATGCGCCGCTCAGCAAATTTTTAGAGGTTCCCTAAAAAGAAATAAGGCAAAAAATGGGACACGCTAGCGTCGGGATCTGGTCTCGCTTTGCAGTATGCGTCGTGGGCAGCACGAAAGATTGTGCTGGCGTGAGTAGCCCGCCTTTCAAACGCTTTTGTTTACGGGGGCAAATTGGATATTCAAACCCAGGTCGACACGCTTTTTGTTTTGGTATGATGACTTGTGTGTCCCCCGGTGCCCCAGGAGCTGAAAATGAAGACGTATCATCCTTGACTTCGGGGAGGGGTCTACATAGGTAATAGATTATTTCTCCTAGATAACTGCATTTCGCCTAAATCGACCCTTGCTCGGCCTCCCCGGCCCCACGCTTCTCCGGTATCATGACGCCCACGTCAACAACGGCGCGCCGCGCCACCAGCCAGGAATCAATACTGTGATCATCCATCCCAAGACCCGCGGATTCATTTGCACCACCACTCACCCCACCGGTTGCGCCGCCAACGTGGCCGAGCAGATCGCCAAGGTCCAGGCCGACGGCCCCATTGCCCACGGCCCCAAGAAGGTACTGGTGATCGGCGCCTCCACCGGCTACGGCCTGGCCTCGCGCATCACCGCCGCCTTCGGCAGCGGCGCTGCAACCTTGGGCGTGTTCCTGGAGAAGCCCGCGACCGAGAACAAACCCGGCTCCGCCGGCTGGTACAACTCCGCCGCCTTCGAGGCCGCCGCTCACCAGGCCGGTCTCTACGCCAAGAGCATCAACGGTGACGCCTTTTCCCACGAAGTCCGCGCCCAGGCCATCGAGATGATTAAGGCCGATCTAGGCAAGGTGGATATAGTGGTCTACTCCCTGGCCTCACCGGTGCGCAAGCTGCCGGATACAGGAGTCGTGATCCGCTCCGCGCTCAAGCCCATCGGCCAGACCTATCGCGCCACCGCCATTGACACCAGCAAGGACGTGATCATCGAGGTCAGCATCGAGCCGGCGACGGAAGAAGAGGTCAAGAACACCGTCACCGTCATGGGCGGCGAGGACTGGGAACTGTGGATGCAGGCCCTGTTAAAGGCCGACGTGCTGGCCAAAGGTGTAAAGACCGTCTCCTACAGCTACATCGGCACTGACATCACCTGGCCCATTTACTGGCACGGTGCGCTGGGTAAGGCGAAGGAGGACATGGACCGCGCGGCCGATGCCCTGCGCCAGCTGCTGGCCCCGCTCAAGGGCAGCGCCAACGTTGCTGTACTGAAGAGTGTGGTGACCCAGGCCTCCGCCGCCATCCCAGTGATGCCACTCTACATCGCCATGAGCTTCAAGGTAATGAAGGCTCAAGGCGTCCACGAGGGCGTGCTGGAGCAGATCAACCGGATGTTCCGCACCCAGCTCTACAAAGACGGCGGCCCGCAACTGGATGAAGCGCGGCGCATCCGCATGGACGACTGGGAACTGCGTGACGAAGTGCAGAACGCGGTGAAGACGCTGTGGCCGCAGGTCACCAGCGAGAACCTGTTCCAGCTCACCGACTACCAAGGTTACAAAGATGAGTTCCTCAAGCTGTTCGGCTTTGGTGTAAAGGGCATCGACTACGACGCCGATGTCAATCCTGTGGTGCCCTTCGCGCCCGTCACCGTCGAATAATACCTCGGGGTCTGGCCTCGTTTTATAGCATTCGTCGTGGTCAGCGCGATAGGTTGTGCTGGCCTGAGAAACCCGCCATTCAATCGCTTTTGTTTACTGAGACAAACGGATATTCAAGCGAAGACCAACTCGCTTATTGTTTTGGCGTCACTACTCGGGTGTCCCCCGGGTGCCCGATATCCGCCGAAATCACCGGTAATTGGAAAACTGAAATCACGCCCGCATGCGCCAGCTCAAGCAATCAAAAATCTACGATAAAGCGGCCTTTGGTGTCATTTTTTGTTATGTTCATTTTCTCCTTGCAATCCTGTTTTTCATCGTTCCCTCATCAACAACCATAAAGGGAATAAAAAAACAAAGGGCAGTGAAAAAAAATATTGCCATCATGCTAAGAGATAAGCCGGGTATCGCCGTACTTTGCGGCATAATAAGTTGATAAACAGCGCGCACGAGCCACAACGCACTCATTGCCCATAGCATAAGTATTGCAGCCGAAACGTTTTGCCATTGCCATATCGCTACGACCATTGCTAGCAAACCTAAGAGGGCAAGCGTAACGGATAGAAAAAAATTTGTCGCCACAATCGCCTTGACCAAATCAAGAAGTATGGACAAGGAAATCGCTGCGCAATCGGAAAACGGCGTAATCAAACAAAAAACACATCAATAAAAATCAGTATGGAGTTTCAAAAACAGCCCTTGGAGACCGTATTGCGGAATTTATTGCATGTACTCAACACGGCCTATGTGTATTCAGCACGTCGCGACAATGTTAAATCATTATTGACCGCAGTCCGCGTACTTCCAGCCGGTGTCGACGATGATCGCTTGGCAACGTCCTTGACGACGCCCGAGGCCGATGCTGCGACATACGCGGGGCAACGAGCGCGATCCGAAAAGGGGGCACTACGTGCGCCAATAAAGGCCACGGAATTTGATTATTTGGAAAGACGCTGGCAAATCCGCTTGCGCCAGTTACCCATGGAGCAGCGCAACGCATTGGAAAGGATCGTCATTAACACTGAAAAATTCGCGATGGACCAACGCAAGCACATTGATGAAATGGATCAGCAAGCCGCGCAACTGTCGGAAAAATATCGCGAGGTGGAAATTCGTACCGAAAAGGAGCTGTCGACGATCGACGAATCGCGCTATGCATTGCAAGCGTTGAGACGGAAACAATTGATACAAGAATTAAGCGAATACAGGTCTAGGTGACTTCAAAAAGCGCATTAGCCATAGGCATCGTTACAGTTTCTGCGTTGCTTGAGGACGGCGCCTCAATGCGCACCTTGCTCGCATTTATCGCTTGCGTCTGCGCGTCCAATAAACCCTTCACATCAACGATCATGCCGACGGTCAATACGTCTGTCGTGT
>JAOUGF010000337.1 GCA_029857925.1 Gammaproteobacteria bacterium | reverse complement strand
GCTTAACGCGATGCGCTTGTCCAAACCCGCCGCTTGCATCACCGCCGCGAACAGGAACGCGGCTAGACACAAAAACACCACTGGCGTCGTGAACCCGCTGGCCGCTTTCGGGAATTTATCAGTGGCGCCCCCCAGCACCAACAGCATCGGAATCAATATACCTGCAATGCCGGGTGGGATCGCCTCGGTGATCCACATGATGCATGCCCACACCACCACCGCCAGCGTCGCCTTGCCGGCGACGGTCAGGCCTTCGGGGGTAGGCATGGCCCACAGGATGATAAAAAACGCGACCCACGCAACGACAAAACCGATGAGGCTCTTGCCCGGTGTGCGCCCCGATAACTCAATATTGTTTAAAAAATTTCCGACAAACGATCCCTTCCCATCTGATGTAGAGGGTGCGCTCATGACAACTCCTTATGTGATGTGCGGATTACAAACTGCTGGCGGTCAGGCTCACAAGCAATACGCCGATCACTTCGCCGCCGTCTTTAACAGGCGCGGAGATTTGCACACCCTCGACATTGGTGCTGGGGTCGGGCTTGGTTTCGCCTTGTTGCCACACCTTGTCTTCACCGAACGAGGTATCGAAATTAGGCTTGCCCTTGCCTAAATAGATGGCAGGCATGGACGTGAACGCGACGCGTTGGCTTTTGTTGCCGGACAATACAATCTTGTTGATGCCTTTTTCGTCGGCCTTCATCCATTTGGTCAGCAACTGACCCGTTGGACTTTTTATAAAACCTTGCACGAGCGCGTCGTCTTCCTTAATTTCGCGCCACTTCGCGTTACCCAAACCCGCGATCGGGCCTTGCGCATTCGCATCTTTCACCGCGTTGATGATATCGGGGTTGGTCGCCCAGTTAAGTATTTGTTTTTTATAGGTGTCGATTTTTAACTGCATTTTGGGTGTAATGTCACCGGCGTGCGCCGAAAATGACATCGCGAGTGCCAAACTAATGGCGCTTATGGACATTATAGAAGTACGAACCACAGACTTAAACATGTAACCTCCTTTGCGTTGAATGAAAGGCGGGTATATCCCCCCCGTGATACCCTTTCGCGCAATCTATTCGGAGCGCATACTGCGGAATGACAACGCGAAAGAGGCGGGTTCAACATAATTTCTGGCTATTATTTACAAATTACGCGAACCGCACGGGGTAAACGATATCAGATACGGCTTGGTAGTCAAGTTGGATTTGTGTCTATGTTAGGTATGCGATGCCAGGTGAGAGGAAGACGCTGAAAGGGATCGACCAGTCGAGCGTTGAGCGCCGCTATTGGGCGCGTGGGATATCTATCCAAAAACGTGTTTCTTGATTAGGCATGCTGGAAAAATCTATGCGGCCACCCATGAGCTCTATCAAACGCTTGGTAATTGCCAATCCAATACCGGTACCGGTGATCTGCGACGTTTCATGTCCCAGTCTGTGAAACGGCTGAAACAATTCCTGTTGACGTTCCGCCGGTATACCGATACCGTTGTCAGTGACGGTGACGCGCGCAAAATATTTGTCGAGGATGGTGTATTCAAGGTGAACATCGCCGCCGCTATGATTATATTTTATCGCGTTGGATAGCAAATTGAGCAATACCTGTTTGGCGCGCATGATATCCGCATGCACTTGGATAGTGGGCG
Organism: Gammaproteobacteria bacterium; assembly: GCA_029857925.1. Taxonomy (GTDB): domain Bacteria; phylum Pseudomonadota; class Gammaproteobacteria; order S012-40; family S012-40; genus CAKKRP01. Next base: position 1,809 of record JAOUGF010000337.1, on the reverse strand, counting down.
CATGATTGTCGAAATGTACCGCTACGTTTTGAGTCTTGGCAAGGGCTTTTACCAAGCCCACGCAATCCAAACACAATGCATGCAAAGATATGTCTTGAGGAACGACACGTAATCGCCCGGCCTCGATGGACGCCAGGTCCAAGACTTCATTTATGAGTTGCAGTAAGTGTTCCCCAGCGGAATGAATTTCTGTAAGCGAGTCGCGTTGTACCGTGCCGAGGGAGGGGTCCATCGAAAGTAACTGGGCAAAACCTAATATAGCGTTCAAAGGTGTGCGTAATTCATGGCTCATCCGCGACAAAAATTCTGATTTTGATCGATTGGCGCGTTCAGCGTCTTCCTTCGCTTCTTGTAATGCCCGACGTGTCGTGGCCTCAATCGCCGTGATACTGCGTTGATGGATCATTACACCGAAGGCTAGGCTGAAAGGTTGAAAAAAATTCAATAGACTTTCGTCAAACGAGTGCTTCGCGTTGATCAGTGAAAACATACCGACCAGGGTGTCCGCATAAAACACCGGGACCACTAGGAAATTTCTAAACGCGGCCGGATTTTCCACGTAATCATCTTTAATGACATGATTTTCTATCACATGGGATTTGGTGGCCAGCACTTGGTTCAATGCGGTATGGATACTTTGATGAGAAAATGTATCGGACTCAAGCGTGTTGAGAAAATCTCGGCTAAAACTATCCCATGTGATGGCGTTTTCTGGTGCCGTCGTAGTTGGGCTGTGGTGGTGTTGCGTAACCTCACCCACCAAACCGACTTGGCTGGATGTGAGTTCGCACAGCATCGTTATAATTTGTCTTGCGGCCGAGAACACATTGCCATCCGTCATGAATTGTACGAGTCCATTGCGTACCGCATCGAGTATGATCGTTTGTTTCGAGAGCTCCTCTTCCAAGCGCTTGCGAACGGTAATGTCGCGTATCAGCCCGGTAAACATCGTCTGGCCCGCCAATTGCCATTCGCTGACGGCGAGGTCAAGGGGGAATAGACTGCCGTTTTTTCGCCGCCCTAATACCTCGCGGCCTATGCCGATAATCTTTTTGTGCCCGGTGCGGATGTAATCGCGCAAATAGTTGTCATGCGCAGAGGCATGCGGTTCCGGCATCAACATTTTTATATTGTTACCGATCAATTCACCTTGCGTATACCCAAACGTTCGAATCACCGCCTCATTCATAAATGAAATCGTACCCTGTGTATCAATAATGAGTATGCCATCAACCATGGATTCCACGATCGCCGCAAGGCGTTGTTCATTGGCTTTAAGCTCCGCGGAACGTACCGCGACGAGGTCTTCAAGATGGTGTTGATAGCGATGTAATTGGGCCTCGCGAGACTTCTGTTCGGATATGTCGGTGATGACGCCGGACCAGCGTAGCGCGCCGTCGCCACCGAGTTGAGGTAACGCTGAAGCGTGCAACCAATGAGTTTCACCGGCAGCAAACGTAAGTTGAATTTCATAGGTCCATGGTTGGTTATTTTTCGCGGATGCATCTAACGAACTCACGATTCGGCCTTTTTGGTCGTCGTCAATCGCCCCGATGGATGCTAGCAATACATCCTTTCCATGCACCCCGAATAGTGTAGAAAACCGTGGATGGAGCAAGGTGAATTGATATGAATTGAGCGCTGTCTTTGTAATTTGAAATGCGCCACTCTGGGCATGGGGGTCGGTTGAATAGTCACTGACGTTGTGGTTGGCGTTCTGCACGCTGGTTGCCAATATGCGCGTAATAGCGGGTAATAGACGATCCATGTTTTGCTTCAGGATAAAATCCGCGGCGCCTTCCAAGATCG
>JAOUGF010000336.1 GCA_029857925.1 Gammaproteobacteria bacterium | reverse complement strand
GCCCGCGACATCGGTCGCGCGCGCCATGATACCGCCCATCGCGTCGATCTCTTTGACCAGGTGGCTCTTACCGATGCCGCCGATGGCCGGGTTACAACTCATCTGACCGACGGTCTCGATGTTGTGAGTCAACAATAACGTGCGTGCGCCCATGCGCGCCGCCGCCAAGGCCGCCTCGGTACCGGCATGGCCGCCGCCAATCACGATGACATCGTATAGGGTGTCGTATTGCATAAGTTAGGCACGGTGGAGAAAACGGGGAGAGTATAGCATATATGTTATTTCTACATTAGAAGGGGTGGGTTTATAGGGGGTCGGCGCGTTGTGGGCATGGCGAAAACGAATTATCGGGGCAATTTAAAAGAAGGGTTAGTTCCGTTGAAGATATATTTTTATGTGCTGTGCCCTCTACTCGCAGCGCGGTGGTTGCGGGGGTATCAAAAGGCCGCGCCGGTTGAGTTCGAAACCTTGTTGACGCTGCGGAACGACGACGCGGCACACGTATAGTCCGAGATTCGGTTGTTGCTGAAAAGAAACGCACATCACCGGAACTTGGATTAATCCCTGTGGTAACTATCCCCAATGAATTCATCACGAAAGAGCCGGCGCGTACCCGTTGCCTCCCATCGCGTTATCGATTCGACATTTCGAGATTATTGACTTAGAGGACGATAGACTGCTAAAATTCACTTGTGGGATTTTTTCCCACTTCTAGTAGTCATTGCCGCGACGATAAAGTGCCTAGCGTTAATAGCCTATACGGCTGCCGACACAACACGAACGGCGATTCAAAAGACGGAAGATTGCCCATCTCCGGCAGTTTTCTGGAGTTGGGTGCCTAATTCGGCGAACAACGTTACTAATAACGAGGGCGTGCAACGATGAGTACTTATAGCTGGAAAGGAGATCAATATCTCGCGCATATACATGTTCGCAACAGGCTAAAAACAATCGTGATATCGTTAGTTCTTCCGATAATGGTGATATTGACGCAAATGGGATGCAAACCTGGCTCGGCGAATTCGACGGAAACCGACAATCCCTATACCCCATTGGAATTTACCACCCTAGCGTCTGGCACCGATCCGTTGAGCGGGTTTCAGGGCGAGAAAAAAATCGCGGTTGTACGTAGCGAGCCAGATTTTGCGACGTTATGGTCGCAATATTCAAGTGAGTCACTGCCAAAAATCGATTTTTCAAAGAATACCGTTATTGTCCTCGATAGCGGCATAATGGATATGAATTTGTGCAATAATGTAGCCCATGGAGAGAGTGTCGAAGTAACGCGACACGCGTCGGCAAATTTCGTACAGGTCAATCGACATTACCGTCAATCTTGTCCGAATACAGAAAGGATTTGCATGGCTGTTATCCTTTCAGGTCGGCCATTCGAAATCGTCAGCGTGCCCGTTGCGGGTGGTCAAATCTTCGTCGGCGAGACGGTGACTGTGGAAAACTGCTCCTAATATTTAAAATTCTGTCGTTGCGCGAAAAGAGCAAGAACCCCTTCTTCATTACATAGCCTGGGTTGAGTGTGACGAAGCCCGGGGACAAATTGGTGGGGTGATACGCGACGCCTGGGTACAAGAAACATCACCCGGGTGTCACAAAAAACGTTCAACCCTGGCTACTCGTGCAATGGCGTTCTAACGTGAACCTTTAGAACATTAAATACTTCGGGAAGGACGCGCTTCGTACCCCAGCGCATTACGTGCAACTATATTTATTCTGCACGACCGACATCAATAACGACATTCCCCGTTTTATGTCCTTTTTCCACATAACGATGGGCATCTACAAGGTCAAGCTCTCGGGGTCAGTTCTCGCCTTGTAACATCCGCCAACGGATAATCCGCCCCACTGTCGCCAAATGTAAACCAAGATGTTCCGCGATTTCTCGATAACTGTACCCTCCCGTCTCATAATGGGATTGGGCCTGACCCCATATTGCGTTTGGCGGTGGATACCACAGCGTAGAAACGGCTCAACAAATGAAGAGCGATAGTTCTTGGATAGTTTCTCTGCCTACGCGCTCTGTTTCCCGCCGAAACGTCTAGCCAATTCACGCCAACCGATCACGCGCACACCGCTGCGTTCATAATACTCGTCGCCACCATACACCAACCAAGGTAGCAGCGCCTCTTCGCCCGCGAAACGCGCGGATTTCTGTCCCGCGCGAATGTAATCGGACGTCACGGTCAGACCGGATTTGATCTCCACGGTTTGCACGCGCCCGTCCGATTCGAACAATAAATCCGCCTCCAAGCCGTTGTTGTCGCGCCAGAAATAAAGGTCGGCGGGCAGTCCGGCGTTGTATCGCGCCTTGAGGAATTCACCGACGATCAGCGTTTCGAACAATGCGCCACGCAGCGGGTGAGTGACCAACACCTCGGGCGTACGGATGCCCAATAACCATGCGGCAAGGCCAACATCGACGAAATACAGCTTGGGTGTTTTGACCAAACGTTTGCCGAAATTGCGATGATAGGGTGGCAGCAAAAAAACGAGATCGCTGGCCTCCAACACCGACAACCAGGCGCGCGCCGTGCCGTGCGCGATTCCGGCTTCTCCGGCCAAGGCCTTGAGATTGAGCAATTGCCCGGTACGCCCCGCGCATAGACGCAAAAAGCGTTGGAAGGTCGTGAGATCCTGCACATTGATCACTTGGCGCACGTCGCGTTCGACATAGGTGGCGACATAACTCGCAAACCAATCGCCGGGCGCAATCGGTTGCGTGTGCAAAGCGGGATATCCGCCCATCAACAATGCCGCATCGAGCGCGAGTGAGCCGTCATGCACCCCCGGTATTTCCGCCAAGGCCAACGGCAGCAAGCGTGTCATACCCGCACGCCCGGCGAGCGATTGCGTGATTCCCGCGAGCAGGCCGAATTGCTGCGAGCCGGTCAAAATGAACTGACCGGACGCGCGCCGCGTATCCACCAGGCCTTGTAAATAAGAGAATAAGTCCGGCCAACGCTGGGCCTCATCGAACACCGCGCCATCCGCGAATCGGGCCAGGAAACCGCGCGGATCTTCGAGTGCGAAGGCGCGCTCGGCAGGGTCTTCCAGGCTGACATAGGGTTTATCGTGAAAGAGGGCGCGGACCAGGGTGGTCTTGCCCGATTGGCGCGGACCGGTAACGACCGCTATCGGGAATGAGGCGGCCAGGCGGCGTAGGGTGGGGGCAAGGAGTCGGTCGAGCATCTGTTTTTTATACAATATGGCATTTATTTTGTCAAATTGTATAATACGGTGGGGCTTTTGCCCTAAAATTCAATGGCCCTTCGTGGAAAACCCCGACAACCCGCCCACCCCCAGCCCGCGTAGGGCGCATCCCATTGAATCCGTCCTTCGATTCGCCGTTGGTGGACGTGTTGACGGAGCTGGAACACTTGCGCCGGTTGCAATTGCACCCACGGGGTCTGGCCTTACATTTCACATCTCAGAATCTATAAATTTCG
>JAOUGF010000335.1 GCA_029857925.1 Gammaproteobacteria bacterium | reverse complement strand
GGACGCGGTTGCGCTCGAACCCAACGCGATGCAACTCGATTTTTCCGGCGACAACGCGCGCAGCGGATTTCGTTTGAAAAAGCTCGAGGTCTACAACTGGGGTACGTTCGGCGATCAAGTCTGGTCGCTCAATCTCGATGGCAAAAACGGCCTGCTGACCGGCGATATCGGATCCGGAAAATCCACGCTGGTGGATGCGATCACCACCCTGCTGGTGCCCGCCAACAAGATCGACTACAACAAGGCCGCGGGTGCGGAAAAAAAGGAACGCGACCTGCGTTCCTACGTGCTCGGATATTACAAGTCGGAGCGCAACGAATCCACCGGCAAATCGAAACCGGTCGCCTTGCGCGACGCCAACCATTATTCGGTGATACTCGGCGTGTTTCACAACGAGGGATTCGATCAAACCGTCACCTTGGCCCAGGTGTTCTGGATGAAGGAGATGCAAGGCCAGCCGCAACGCTTTTATGTGGGCGCGGAAAAGGCGCTCGCCATCAAACAGCACTTTGCCAATTTCGGTAGCGACATCGCCCAATTGCGCAAACGCCTGCGCAAGGAAGACTGCGAGGTGCAGGACAGCTTTCCGCCCTATGGCGCGTGGTTTCGCCGCCGATTCGGTATCGAAAACGAACAGGCTCTGGATTTGTTCCACCAAACCGTGTCGATGAAATCCGTCGGCAATCTCACCGAATTCGTACGCGGTCATATGTTGGAGCCTTTCCACGTCGCGCCGCGCATCCAGGCGCTGATCGAACATTTCGACGACCTCAATCGCGCCCACGAGGCGGTGTTAAAAGCGCGCAGACAGATCGAAAGCCTTACGCCGCTGATCGCCGATTGCGATCGGCATCGTCAGCAAACCGAAACGGTCGAAACGTGGCGACACTGCCGCGATGCGCTGGCCAGCTATTTCGCGGTCAAGAAGGCCGACCTGCTTGACGAACGCCTGACGCGATTGCAACAGGACAGACTACGCTTGCAGAACCGCGTGGAACGTTATACCAGCGAGGTCGAGCAGCATCAACGCCAACAACAGGCGCTAAAACAACAAATCGCCGCCAACGGTGGCGATCGCATCGAACAATTGCAACGAGACATACGGCAATTAGAGACCGAACATCAACAGCGTTTTAACAAGGCCGCGCGTTATCAAAATCTGTTGGCGCCGCTGGCGCTGACCGCCGCCGCGTCCGCCGAGGAATTTGCCGAACAACAACGCGAATTACAAAAACATCAAACGGCGCTGCGACAACAACAATCGGAATACAATAACCAACGAAGCGAGGTCGAGTTTGATTTTCGGCGTAAAAACGACGAATACAAAACGCTCAAACAGACGATCACCGAACTGAAATCCCGCAAGAGCAATATCGAACAGGACCAAATCAAGATACGCCAGGCACTGTGCGCGTCACTAAGGCTGGATGAAGCCGATCTCTCGTTCGTCGGCGAATTGTTGCAGGTGCGCGACGAAGACAAATCTTGGGAAGGCGCCATCCAACGCCTGCTGCGCAATTTCGGTCTGTCGCTGTTGGTGCCCGACGAACACTACGGCCGCGTCGCGCAATGGGTGGACGACACGCATTTGCGCGGCCGCCTGGTGTATTACCGGGTGCGCGCAACCCGCACCGCCGCGTTGCCATCCTTGAACGCGAACTCGTTGGCGCGCAAACTCGCGATCAAACCCGACTCGCCGTTTTACTCCTGGTTGGAACATGAATTGGCGCATCGCTTCGATCTCGCGTGCTGCGACAACCAGGAACAATTCCGGCGCGAGCAACGCGCCCTTACCCGCAACGGACAAATCAAGGCGGCGGGCGAGCGTCATGAAAAGGACGATCGTTATTCGTTAGACGACCGTGGCCGCTTTGTATTGGGTTGGAGCAACCAGGAAAAAATCGCTGCGTTGGAGAACCAGGCGCGGCAACAGGAACGCGACATCGCCGACCTCGGCCAGCACATTGCCACGCTGCAACAAAGCGAAAAACGCATAAGCGAAATCCTCAACGCGATTTCCAAATTAGAGGAATACCACGATTTTCAGGAATTGGACTGGCAACACCTCGCGCGACGCATCGCAACCCTGCAACAAGAATTGCAACAATTGGAATCTGCCTCCGATCTGCTGCAAACCCTCACGCAGCAATTGAAACAATTGGAGCAAACGCTGGCGGCGGCGATTGCGCAATTGGAAAATGCCAAGGACGAGCGATCCAAAACCGATCAAAAAATCGAATCCGCGCAACAACTGCGTGAAACCACCCTAGCGCAAATCCAGGGCAAAGATACGCAACAACATCGCCACTATTTCGAACGGCTGGACGAATTAAAACCCGAGGCACTGGGCGAACACACGTTGACGGTGGAGTCCTGCGATCCCCGCCAGCAAGACATGCGCAAATGGTTGCAGGAAAAAATCGACGCCGAAGACAAAAAGATCGAACGACTGCGGGACAAAATCGTCAAGGCCATGAGCGAATACCGCAATGCCAACCGGCTGGAAACGCAGGATGTGGACGCCGCGGTGGAGGCGGCCGACGATTACCGGCGCATGCTGGCGGCGCTGGAGGCCGACGATCTGCCGCGCTTCGAGGCCCGCTTCAAGGAACTGTTGAACGAGAACACCATCCGCGAAGTAGCCAATTTCCAATCGCAATTGCACCGCGAGCGCGAATCCATCAAGGAACGCATCGCGCGCATCAACGAATCGCTGACACGTATCGACTACAACCCTAGCCGCTATATCCGTTTGGAGGCTCAACCCACGGCGGACGCCGATATCCGCGATTTTCAAACCGAACTGCGCACCTGCACCGAGGGCGCGCTGACCGGCTCCGACGACCAGCAATATTCCGAAACCAAGTTTTTACAGGTGAAACGCATCATCGAACGCTTTCGCGGCCGCGAAGGCCAGAGCGATCAAGACCGGCGCTGGACCGCCAAGGTCACGGATGTGCGCAACTGGTTCAGTTTCGCCGCCGCCGAACGCTGGCGCGAGGACGACAGCGAACACGAACACTATTCGGATTCCGGCGGCAAATCCGGCGGCCAAAAGGAAAAACTGGCCTACACCATCCTGGCCGCCAGCCTGGCCTATCAGTTCGGATTGGAATGGGGCGCGGTGCGTTCGCGCTCATTCCGTTTTGCGGTGATCGACGAGGCCTTTGGGCGCGGTTCCGACGAATCCGCCGCCTATGGTTTGGCGTTGTTCGAACAGCTCAATCTGCAACTGCTGATCGTGACACCGTTGCAAAAGATACACATCATCGAACCCTACGTCGCCAGCGTCGGTTTCGTACACAACGACGACGGCCGCGCCTCCAAATTGCGCAATCTGAGTATCGAGGCCTACCACGAAGAAAAGGCCCGGCTGCAAGACGCATCGCACACATGAAATCCGCGCGACATTCGCCGTGGAGCGACGAAGAATCGCTGTTATTGCAATTACAGAAGTTGTGG
>JAOUGF010000334.1 GCA_029857925.1 Gammaproteobacteria bacterium | reverse complement strand
CCGTCGCGACACAGGCGGCCCGTTTCTCGCCTGGGTGCGCGAAGAGATCGCACAGCACCGCATCTATATCAATCAGGCGGATGCACGCGTGCATGTCGTCCCCGAAGGCGTATTGCTGGTCTCTCCTGCCCTGTTTCGCGATTATGCGCGCGCGGTCGGTGATGAAGGCGGCTGGGAACACGCGCAAAAGAAGTTTGTGAAACTCAAACTGCACACCCCCGCGCCCGACGGCTCCAATATCACCTATTGCCGCGTCGAGCTGCCCGGCGGCGCGAATCGCGGCCCCGCGACGATGATTAAGTGTATTTTGGTGCCGGACGCCACGTTGATCTTCGGCGACACCCCGCCCCCACCGCCCAACCCGACCTTGCGTGTGGTCGCGCACCCGCGCATCCTCCCCACGCCGGAACTGGAAACGCCGGAGACCACTCATGGCCTACTTGATTGACAATAAACTGCGGCCCGCCGTGGAGTTCTACCCGGCGTGCATCGCCGCCGGTGGTGCCGCCGCCTGCCTCCTAACACCGGGACTCTTCTATTTGCCGGAAAATGTCGCGGCGGTGGCGGCGGGCGCGTTGCTCGCCTTCGCGAGTCTCCGTGGCTGGCAAGGCTGGCGAGTCATCCGTTATATACGGTACCTGCGACGCTTGCCACGCTATGCGCTCTCCGCCACCGACATCCCTGTTTCGCGTCACCGTTTATTTTTAGGCCGCGGGTTTCGTTGGACGGTTGTCCACACCCAACGCTTGTTCGAGGCCCGCGATCCCGCCGTGGCAAAATATCTGCGCCAGGGACGCGTCTATCGCGCCGCCCGAGCGTTGGAACACGCGTGGGAACATTCTGTATTGTTGGGTGGGTTAGCAGACCTCATGCGCAGGGACTCACCCTGGAACCCCTTACGCCCGTTACCCGCCATTGGCGGCAGCCCAGAGTTGCACGGCGTAGAGATCGAAGAACGCGAAATCACCACAGCGCTGGGCGAGCGCGTGGGGCATACACTGGTACTCGGCACCACGCGGGTGGGCAAGACACGCCTCGCGGAGATATTGATCACACAAGACATCCGCCGTGGCGATGTCGTGGTGGTGTTCGACCCCAAAGGCGACGAAGGTCTCGCGCGACGGATGTACGCCGAAGCCAAGCGTGCCGGACGATCGGATGAATTTGTCATGTTCGATCTCGGCCACCCTGAGCATTCGGCGAGGTACAACCCTGTCGGCAGTTTCACGCGCATCACCGAGGTGGCGACACGGATTGCCAGCCAGTTGTCTAGTGAAGGCAATTCCGCCGCATTCCGTGAATTCGCGTGGCGGTTTACCAATTCGATCACTCGCGCGCTCGTCGATCTCGGACGTCGCCCGGATTTAAAAAATCTACAGCGTTACGTGACAAACATCGAAGCACTGTTTATTGAATACGTTGAACACTGGTTAGATGCCCATGGCCCCGAGGGCTGGCGCGCCCTCGTGCAAAAAATAGAAGGCACCGTCGGCAAAAACCGCGAGCTGTTGATGACCTACAAAGGACGCGGCCACCATGCTATCGCGTTGGCTGAATTTCTGCTCAGCCTCAATAACTACGATCCCGTGGTGGACAGTATGCGCGGCGCATTCACCTATGACCGCACCTATTTCGACAAATTGACTGCATCGTTATTACCGCTGTTGGAAAAATTGACCTCCGGTAAAATCATTGAATTACTCGCGCCGGATTACGCCGACGCCAACGATCCGCGCCCCATCCTCGATTGGCAAGGTGTGATCCGGCGCAAGGCCGTTGTATACGTCGCACTGCGTTCGCTCTCGGACCGCGAAGTGGCCGCCGCCGTCGGCAACGCGATGTTCGCGGATTTAACCTCGGTGGCCGGACAGATCTACACCCATGGACTGAACGACGGACTGCCCGTGATCGGCGATGCACGTCCTCCCGTATTCAGTTTGCACGCGGATGAATTTAACGAGTTGGTCGGTGATGAATTTATACCGATGGTCAACAAGGCCGGTGGCGCGGGGTTTCAAGTCACTGTGTATACGCAAACGATCAGCGACATCGAGGCGAAGTTCGGATCCAAGGCCAAGGCCGGACAAGTCGTCGGCAACCTCAACACGCTGATCATGTTGCGCGTGAAAAATACCGAAACTGCCGAGATACTTACCCAGCAATTACCCAAGGTGCGCATCACCGAACTGATTCCCTCCAGCGGCACCACCGATAATCCCTCGAGCAACGAATCCTTTTCCTCGCGCAACGAGGATCAACCGGCGAAAATTGAGACCGATCTGGTGGCGCCCGCCGACCTCGTGCAACTCCCCAAGGGACAGGCGTTCGCACTATTGGACGGCGGACAATTGTGGAAGCTGCGTATGCCGATGCTCGACCCCGAGGGTGATCCGTGTATGCCGCCCGACATCGACACTATTTTTCACGAAATGCTAAGTAGAGTTAGTTGCAACGTATAGTCGTTCTACTTATCCAACAAATTCCATCGTACTCAACGAATTTAGGTAAGGCCACCGAAGGTTACTTTCTTTGCTGCCAGCGAAAATTTGGAAATAACTAGTAATAAAATATATGTTGCTTCGTGTTGACATCCTTCTCTTCCTGCGTAAAATGAAAAAATCACTATTCTAATCATAATTTCAAAATAGTTTAACATTACAAAAGGAATACAGTTTAATATGGAATGCCACACAACTGTAGATCTGCTTAATAGTTATCTCGCTGACACCATCCTACGACCCGCGACCATTAAGTCGTTTAAGGGTGTTGTCCATGTTTTTGATCGCCAGATGGGCACCCCCAATCTCTCAGATATTGATCGTACAATGATAATCGCGTTTCGCGACCACATACTCGCGCGTGCTGCTGCAACCACATTTAATAGCTACCTAACCCATTTACGAACGTTGTTCAATTTTGGGGTTAAAACTGGTTTAATATCCCGAAATCCATTCCTTGAAGTTAAACGCGCCCCGATATATAAACGCAGAAAAATTGTTTCTGACGCGGTTCTCGCAAACGCAATTGCGTTTCTCCAGAATCAAAATTATTGCGATGAGAGCGATCAAAGGCTCAAACCAGCGTGGTTTTGGATCACCGTTATACGCACTTTATATAACACGGGTATCCGGCGTCGGCAACTCGTCACGATTCGATGGAAAGATGTGGATTGGGAAAATCTAAGCGTGTTATTGACGGCGGAGGGTAGCAAAACGCGGCGTGAGTGGACGATTCCTCTTACACCAACGCTAATTGGTGAGCTATCCACATTGCGAGCCAGACAACAACAATTACTCGGTAATGATATCGGTGATCGCCAGGTTTTTAACGTTACACTATTTTCTAATCGTTATCGTGGCACCACCATGACGGAGTTTCAGGTTTCCGGCTTTTTTCGTCGGTTATCAGAACATTTAGGTTCCCGTATCAGTAGTCACCGGCTGCGTCATACGACGGCGACACATCTTGTCC
>JAOUGF010000333.1 GCA_029857925.1 Gammaproteobacteria bacterium | reverse complement strand
GTCGGTCATTACCAAGACGATGCGCGTTTGCAGGCGTGGACGCCCAGCGTCGCGGTCAGTCACGATCTGAACGATGACCTTGGCGCGACCGCAAAATATACGTTTGAGCAATTCGACAAGGCGGCACCGGCCACCGTGGTGGACGCCGTCAGCAGCGCGACGACGGTGGCCGGTGGCAGCGGTGGGGGGTTTACGCAGACCCGCCAGGAGGGCGCGTTGAGCGGGCGCTATCGCGTGCGCGATGCGACGCTGGCGATGGGTTATGTGTTGAGCAAAGAAAGCGATTTCGCGTCACACACGTATTCTGTAGGCTACGCGCAGGACATGCTGGAGAAAAATCTGACGCTGGGTGTGCAATACGCGCTGTCACTGGATGACATAGACACGCAAGACCTCGCGCTGGCGGACGCGTTTCCTAAACGCAAGCTGACCCATAGCGGCGCGATCGGCGCGACCCAGGTGGTGGACGCGCAGACCTTGTTCAGCACCGGCTACACCGTCTCCAGCGTTGCGGGTTTGCAAAGCCAGCCGACGCGCAAGATACGCATCGTGCACACGGTCGGCGGCATCCAAGGCGTGGATATTTGGCCCGAGGTGCACCCCGAAGAACGCCTGCGACACGGGGTGTTCGCACGCCTCAAGCACTATTATTTATTGCGCGGCGCGTTAGATATGAACGCCACCTATTATCGCGACGATTGGAACGTGCGCGCGGCGTCAGCAGATACGCGTTATACCCAATACCTCGGTGACCATTGGTTGTTGCGTGGGCGCTATCGTTATTACCGGCAAGGGGCGGCGGATTTTTATCGCACCCAGTATGACGCGTACCAACCGCTGCTCTCCGCCGACACACGCTTGCGTGCCTTCAGTGCGCATACGGTCGGCATCAAGCTCAGTTATTTGATGAGCGGCGGCCACGCCTATCGCCCGTGGCAATGGTCGTTGGCCTACGATCGCTACTGGGAAACGGCGGCGGGCGTGACCGCCGACATCGTCAAATTCGCGGTACAAGTTCCTTATTGATACTCGTTGCTTTCCCTGAGGCGGCAACCCCCTCGCCGCCTTTTTTTCACCCTGATTTAATCTTTAGCATAGAATATGGACAGACTGCCAACGAGGTTGCGGTGTGGATTTATCATTTTGGGTGGCGGTGACCATAGGCTTGTTGAGCGCCGTACACTGCCTGGGCATGTGCAGCGGTATTATCGGTGCGTTGACCTTCAGTCTGCCCGCCGACATCCTACCGCATAAAACCAAGGTATTTCCCTATGTGATGGCCTATAACATCGGGCGCATCGGCAGTTATGCGCTGGGCGGCGCGCTGGTCGGGGGCTTGAGCGGGCAGTTCTTTACTACGTTGAGCCCGCGTATCGGTTACACGATATTACAGTGGCTCTCGGCAGGGGTATTGTTGGCGATCGGGCTTTATCTCGCAGGCTGGTTTCCAAAACTGGCCCGCGTGGAGATGGTGGGGCGCCCGTTTTGGCGCCGTATCGAACCTTATGGGCGGCGTTTGTTGCCGGTGACGCATCCGTTACAGGCACTATTTTTTGGTGGGATTTGGGGCTGGTTGCCGTGCGGGTTGGTTTATACTACGCTGATCTGGTCGGCGTCGACGGGGAATGCCGTCGATGCGGCGTGGTTGATGGTAGGATTTGGGCTAGGCACGCTGCCCGCCACGTTAACGGCCGGTGTGCTGACGAGTTGGGTCGCGCGGCTGGCGCGTTCACAACGCTTGCGACGTGTCGCAGGGCTTACACTGATACTCACGGCGTTGGGTACGTTGATTTATGCCAGCCTGCACGACCATAGGACACACGTTTCTGGGCATGACGCTATACGAGTAGACCACGGGTATGCAACATGACACACATTGACACGGCAGCGGACCTGATCGGGCATGACCCGGCCTTTTTAAATGTGCTGGACGCCGCGCGCGTCGTCGCGGTCACCGATGTCAGCGTGTTGGTGCTCGGCGAAAGCGGTTCGGGCAAAGAATTACTGGCGCGTTACCTCCACCAACACAGCCGCCGCGCGCACGCGCCGTTTGTCGCGATAAACTGCGCGGCGATCCCCGAGGCGTTGGCGGAGTCCGAATTATTCGGCCACGCGAAAGGCGCCTACACCGGCGCAGATAAGTCCAACCCAGGTCGTATCCGCGCGGCCGACGGCGGCACGTTGTTTTTAGACGAGATCGGCGAACTGCCGCTCGCGTTACAGGCCAAATTACTGCGCTTTTTAGAAAGCGGTGAGTGTCAGGCGCTGGGTGAACGCGTGCCGCACAAGGTCAATGTGCGGGTGATCGCCGCCACTAATCGTGAACTCTATTCGATGGTGCAACAACAGCGTTTTCGCGCCGATCTGTATTACCGTCTATATGTCGTGCCGTTGCACCTGCCCGCACTGCGCGAACGCAGCTGCGATGTCCCGGCGCTCGCGCGCCACCTGCTGCATGTCACCGCGACGCACTACGGCTTGGCCGCGCCGCGTTTGACGGCCTGCGCGCTGCGCGCACTCCAAGCCTATGCCTGGCCCGGCAACGTGCGTGAGCTGCGCAATGTGTGTGAACGTCTGGTGGTGTTCGCGCACGGCCAGGAGGTGACCGTCGATAGACTGCCGTTAGAGGTGCGCGCACCCACCCACACCCCGCAAACGACGGTCGGACTGAATCTCACCGATACGGAAAAACAACTGATCCTACAGGCCTTGGAACGTACCGGCGGCAATCGCAGCCGCGCGGCGCGCCTGTTGGGCATTACGCGCGATACGTTGCTTTATCGTTTGAAAAAATACGCGCTGGTGAATGCGTAGCGGCGTTTGAGCGCTGCGCACGGGAATTCCGCTTATTCCGCTTGCAGTGACGCGATCAGCGGGCAAGTCACATCGCCGGTCGCGGAACAACATTTCTCGACCAGCCCCGCCAACACCGTTTCTATACGTTGCAGATCCGCAAGCCTTAGGCGCACATCCTGTAATTTTGTTTCGGCCATCTGTCGCGCGTCGTCGCAGTGCGCACCATCGTCCAGCTTCAGCAATTCTGCGATCTCTTCGAGGCGAAAACCCAGGCGTTGAGCGGATTTGATAAAGCGCACGCGTGCCAACGCCGATACCCCATAGCGACGTACGCCGCCATAGGTGCGTTGCGGTTGCACCAGCAGGCCTTTGCGCTGGTAAAAACGGATGGTCTCGACCCCGACCCCGGCCGCGGCGGCCAGGCCCCCGATTGTGACGCCGTTCTCAGTTTCGTGCATACTATTTGACTCCGTACTTGAGTACGGTGCTAGTTTAGGCGATACACCGAAAAATCAAAAGGAGATCCGAGTGGAGAAACCAACCCAAGGTCGAGGCGCCTTGTTCGTCGGCGGCTTGGCGGCGCTGTTGGCATCGACGTGTTGCCTGGGGCCGCTGGTGTTGCTGCTGCTCGGCATCTCCGGCGCGTGGATAGGCAATCTGCGCTTTTTAGAACCCTACCGGC
>JAOUGF010000332.1 GCA_029857925.1 Gammaproteobacteria bacterium | reverse complement strand
CAGTTGGTGGTTGATCGGCGGCTTCGTCACCTTGATCGCGGCGGCGGCGCCGATGGCGTGGTTTTATTTGCTGCACGACTATCAACGCCAGCGCGTATTGACGTTCTTAGACCCTGAAAACGACCCCTTGGGCAGCGGTTATCACATCATCCAATCCAAGATCGCGATCGGTTCCGGCGGACTCTATGGCAAAGGCTGGCTCAACGGCACACAGTCACAATTGGACTTTATCCCCGAACGCTCCACCGACTTTATCTTTGCGGTATTCTCCGAAGAATTCGGCCTGATCGGCGGCATCGTATTGTTGGGGCTATACGTGTTTATCGTCAGCCGCGGCATAGGTATCGCGTACCGCGCACAGGACACCTATTCACGCCTCGTCGCCGGTGGATTAATCTTGAGCTTTTTTGTCTACGTCTTCATCAATATGGGCATGGTCTCCGGCGTATTGCCGGTGGTCGGTGTGCCCCTGCCATTAATGAGCTACGGTGGCACGTCCGTCGTCACCATGCTGGCGAGTTTTGGTGTTATCATGTCCATATACAATCATCGTAAATTATTGCCATCTTAGGTTGATTATGGGTATGTTGCGCGTGACCGGGTATGCACTCGGGGTTTTATTTTTGGTCGCAGGGTGCACGAGCGCCACGCTAAAGCCTGAATCCGAGGCCCCGGACGTGAGTGAGGCCGAGCCCATGGTATTGACGGAGATGCCCGCCAAGACCGTCACACCCGCCGCCAGCAGCGCTCCCAGCGTGCCGTTGGTCGAATCCGCCCCTGCCGCAGAACCTGCAACAACCTCCCCTGCGACGTTACCGCCGATACACATTCGTGGCCCCATGAACCGCCCGGAGGCCTATGCCTTTGTCGAAGAAATGGCACGCCTCTACAATTTCGACCGTGTGCAATTGGCCAAACTTTTCAGCCAGATCAAGCCACGTCCGAAGGTCGTCGAGGCGATCTCGCGTCCCGCCGAGGCACAACCCTGGCACAAATACCGCCCACGCTTTATTCAAGCCCAACGTATCGATAAGGGCGTGGCCTTTTGGCGCGCCAACACCAAGTATTTCGACGCGGCGCAGGCGCAATTCGGTGTACCCACCGAGATCGTCGCCGCAATCTTGGGCGTGGAGACACTCTATGGCAAACATGCGGGCGGCTTTCGCGTGGTGGATTCACTCGCTACGCTGGGGTTTGATTACGCCCCGCGCGCGGCATTTTTTCGCAAAGAACTGCAAGAATTTCTGATATTGTCACGCGAACAAGGCTGGGACCCGCGTGCCATACAAGGGTCTTACGCAGGCGCGATGGGCCTAGGACAGTTTATGCCCAGCTCGTACCGGCGCTTCGCGGTGGATTTCGACGGCGATGGCAAGCGCGACCTGCACCGCAGCACCGCAGACGCCATCGGCAGTGTCGCGTATTATTTGCAGCAACACGGTTGGGGCGCGGGCGCCCCGATCGTCACCCAGGCCAGCACCCAAGGTGAGACCTACACACGTTTTATATCACGCGATTTCAAGGCCGAAACCCCGTTGGCGGAAATGCGTGACAATGGCGTCACGTGGGACGCGACGATCGTCGCCGAACGCGCCGGTCTATTCGAATTGGAAAACACCGGCGGCAAAGAACATTGGCTGGGATTCCCCAACTTTTATGCGATCACGCGCTACAACCGTAGCGTGTTGTACTCGATGGCGGTGTATGAATTGGCGCAAGAAATCTTACGCGGGAATGCGGTGCGCTTAACAGAGTCGAATTAGGCTTTTCTTGCTCTCGCCGCAGCCTCGGTAGCGGCTTTTGTATTTCATCCAGCGCGCAGAGCCGCCCCCGCAGTCATCGCCTGCGCCCGGTCACGGTCGCCGCAAACCGTGTTTTTCCAACGCCCGTGTGAAGTCCGCCGACAACAACGTATCTATCAACGCCTGCTGCGCGGCCCGCTGTTTTGGCGTCCACTCGCCCTTGATTTCCGCAACATAGCGCGTATCGATTTTCGTCCCGCGCAACGGCTGTGGGTTATCTATGCTGCCGCCCAAGGGCACGATATCAAACAGCGCCGGAAACGCGCGCTGCGTGTGCAGCGCGATGTGATACAACATCACGGCGGCATCCGCACGCCCGTAGGCCACAGACCAAGGCAGGTCGCGGTGATGGATGCGCGGCCCCGCCAACCACTTCAGCGGATCGCCGCTGGCGCCATTGAAAATCACGTCAAACAATCGCTCCGCTGAAACTGTTTGGGGAGGAAAAGCATCCGCCTTAGCGATGTTATAAATGGCATCGCTATAGTTCTGATAGGTGCCGGGTTCTAATTCCGGATGGGGCGTAATCAGACGCACGTCTTGATTCCCAAGATCCCAAACGCCGCGGATGTTTTTTGGATTGCCGCGCTGCACCAAGATCACCAGGCCGCGATCCTGGTAAAGCGGATGTATGGCAGCCCCCACGTGGTTTTGGGCGGCAAGTTTGTCGATCACGCCATGATTCGCGACGACGACACTGGGCTTGCAACACAACAGCAGGTTATCAAATTGCAGCACCCCCTGTTGCAATTGCGGCAACACGACCGGCGGGCTGGTCGTATACAACGGGTTACGCAACGGATCGTCCTTAAATTTCGCCAACACCTGCGGCCACACCTCGCGCAGCGCCATGTGGTAGTTGCCTTCGCTGGACAGCAGCAAGTCACTCTCCGTCACCGCGCCGTGCAGATCGTAGAGCACGTTGGCGCCGGGGTCGTGCAGATTGGGATGCACCACCTCACCATCCAGCGGCCAATTCAGCAAACTGGGTGCGTCAATGACGGGTCGACCGGTAATCATGGGCATAGCGTAGGTCCTTGATAAAAATCTACTAAGCGAAAGATCAACTGGTATATATATTGCGCGCTTTGATTACTTTTTTCACCAAGGAGTGGTTATGTCAGCGAAGACATGGGCGATTGCGGCGATAGTGTTATGGGTCTTAGGTGCCGGGGTGCTGGTCACGAAGTTTATGCGCGGGTCGACCACGGCGGGTACCGACGGGCGCACAGCGGTGCTGCTGGCCGCAAGTGAGCGCGATGCGGTGTTAGGCGAGATGCGTGCATTGCTGGCGGGGGTGCAAGGTATTATAGACGGGCTGGCGCGCGGCGATATGAAACGGGTTGCGGATGCCGCGTCCCACGTCGGTATGAGCGCGGCAGTGGATACCAATCCGGCCATCCTGATGAAACTGCCGTTGGCGTTTAAACAGACGGGCATGGGTGTACATCGGACGTTCGACGATATCGCCGCAGCGGCGACTAAGGGCGAATCCAAGGAGCAACTACAGACACGCTTGGCGGCGCAATTGGCCGTCTGCGTGGGGTGTCATGAAACCTACCAGCTAAAGGACGAGGCCACAAAATAACCCCTGCCCTACCCACCCCCCCTCTATATGCTAACGGGGGGTGATAGAGACTATCCTTACGCCATCGCGCGTATGCGGGCGTTGACGCGGGACTTGAAGCG
>JAOUGF010000330.1 GCA_029857925.1 Gammaproteobacteria bacterium | reverse complement strand
TAAGCAAAAACACCACGTTGGAACTCGCCATGCAACCGCTGCATCGCGCATGGCTTTATAAACTAGACGCCGCGATCGCGATGCGTGTGCTGTACGGCAACACGCAGGCCACGCTGCATAGCAGCTGGCGCGAACTCGCGAGCAATGTAAAATCGTTTCGTGTGCAACTGCGTGGGCAACGCCTGCCTGAATTAGGCGAGTTATTCCAATCGCGGCTGCCGAATTTTCTGCGGTATGATATTTCCGCAAAATTATTTTTGGCCGATGACAACCTCACCGGCACGCAAATACTGATTGAAACACCGACCAGCTTTGTCACCGGCGCGTTGTTTTATCAATGGCCGGAACACACTTTACCTGTGTTGCGCCTGCGTTTGGCGCACAGCACGTTCGATGTCGCCGAGATGAAAGCCGCGTTTGCGACTAACGCGATCGTGGACGCCGCACTGCGCACAACGTTGATACCTGATCAACCCATGGCCGCCTTTCTCGACATCCCGTTAGCAATGGACATCGTCGGGGCAAACATCAATATCAATGAACCTGCGTTACCCGTGAACAAATTGGATTTTAATTTGCGCATCGCGCCGGGCATCATCGATGCAAAATATCGTATAGACGAAATCTCGAAAGGACGCATCAACGGCGCGCTACTGATGGCCAGCGCACCGCAGGATGTCGCGTTAAAATTTAATATGGACGTCAAAAACTTCGACTATGGCCACGCCCTCAGCCGTGCCGGTATTAACAACAACATAATGGGCACGGCGGACGCAACGGTGGATTTTATTGGGCGTGGTGCAACGATCAAGTCTTTGCTACGCAATGCCAACGCACGTATTGATATCAACGGCGGCAAAGGTGTCATCGTCAATCGCTATCTGCGTCTATGGGGTGATGACATCGTGCGACAATTTTTACCCGGAAATTGGCTGCAAGATGAACAAAGTAAATTAAATTGTGCGTATGCGCGCTTGCATCTGAACGACGGCGCGCTACGCGCTGAGGCGATGGTATTAGACACCGAGCATATCACCGTCGTGGGCGGCGGCGGGCTCGATATGGCCAGTGAAAAACTCGATTTTGTGCTGACCCCCAATCCAAAAAACCCCAGTCTACTGAGCCTCGCGACACCAGTGCGCATACGCGGCAACCTGGTGCAGCCCGAAATTGCAACCCATAAAATGGCTACGTTGTGGACCATTGGCACCTTGGCCGTCGGCGTCGCCAATCCGGTGGTATTGCTCGCGCGCTTTGCCAACCTGGGTAATCTAGGCGAGGACGCGTGCCGTCAGTCAGCGGTGGATGCCGCCCCTCATGAGCCCAGTGTGCCTGTCAAATTAGTGAAACATCTCAATAGCTTAGTGACCCTCGTACAACGCCCGTTTGATCGCCTGCCCGACCTCGACTTAGGCAAGGCTATGGGCTATCTGGGCATAGACGTCACGCAAGAGGCGCCCCAAGACGCCAATGGCTGGACGCCGCCCTTCAGTCGTTCTACCGCAATGGAAGACCCTGCGGCACGCAAATAACGTCGGATACACAGCAATAGGGTATTGAAAAACAAGAAAAAATGGCCGTTCCACGTGAACCCGTTAACATTTTTTCATAGGTGGGCTTGACATTCGCCCTCTGTGCATATACATTTATGCATATGCACACTCAAGCCGATACATACATTACAGACACTGGCGAACCCTTACTCTGTATGAACTTGCAGATGTTACGGGCCAGCCACATGGTATTGAAGACTTATGACGACGCTTACCGGCCCTTTGGTATCCGGGCCACGCAGCTCCCCGTCCTAAATCTGATTGCCATGCGCGGTAACGCGACGATTAAGGAGATTGCGGACGAAACCGTCACCGAGCGTAGCGTACTAAGCCGCAAGTTACAGGTGATGTTGGACAACGGCTGGTTGTCGGAGCAAACCAATCCCAGCACACGGGAAAAGGTGTTTGTGCTTACCGACAGCGGGCGTGCCTTGCTCGACCAAGTGATGCCGGTGCGTCGCGCCGTGCAGGATAAATTATTAACCCATTTATCCTATGACGAACGACGCCTGTTGTTGAACTTGTGCGACAAATTGCGCATAGGCGCGAATTGATTTTTTTTACAAGTATCTGTGCTTATACACATACAGGAGATTGCAATGTTTATCAGTGGTGCTCAATGTCGTCACTTAGTCAGCAACCAAGACGCGCAACTCGTAGACGTGCGCTCTGAAGCGGAATTTATGCAAGGCGCCGCGCCCGGCGCAATCAATATCCCCGTGCATGCGATTCCGCACGCTAGCAAGCATTTAGATCCCGCCAAACCGGTGGTCGTGTATTGCGCCAGCGGCGGGCGTAGCGCGCAGGCGCAGATGATACTGCGGGCCATGGGTTATCAAGACGTGCATAACCTCGGCGGTTTGAACAATTTTTTTAATTCTTGATGTGAGGTGTACTTATGAAAATTCGTCAATTATTTGATCAAGAAACCTGGACTTATACCTATGTCGTTTATGACGAGGCGACCAAAGAAGCCGCGATTATCGACTCGGTGAAAGAGAAATTTGAGCGTGACAAGCGCTATGTCCGTGAACTGGGGTTGACGCTGAAATATGCGCTGGAAACCCACGTGCACGCGGACCATGTGACCGGCGCGGGTCTGTTGCGTCAGGAGTTCGGTTGCCAAGTCGCGGTGCATAAAGACGGGTGTGCCACCTGTGCGGACGTGCAAGTCGTCGATGGCACGGAGTTCCGTTTGGGCAAACAAATCATCCGCGCGATGCACACCCCCGGCCACACCAATGGCGACGTGTCGTATGTGGTGGACGGCGCGGTATTTACCGGGGATGCACTTTTAATTCGTGCCTGCGGCCGCACGGACTTCCAGCAAGGCAGTTCGTCGCGTCTGTATGATTCTATCCACAGCAAATTGTTCGCGCTGCCGGACGATACCGTGGTCTATCCCGGCCATGACTATGAAGGCTTCACCGCGTCTACGATAGGCGAAGAAAAGCGTTTGAATCCACGCCTCGGTGATAGCAAACCGAAACCGGACTTTATGCACATCATGGACACGATGAACCTGCCGCGCCCACGCAAGATCGATGTGGCCGTGCCAGGTAACCTAGCCTGTGGTATGAACTGATCCAACAAGCGCTTAGGGGAGGCGTTACTCGCCTCCCGCTTTTTTACATCTACTGTAACAACATATCCAGCGTTTTACGCGCGCGTCGTACCCGCGTTTCCTGGCGCTTGGCCTCGCTGACCCACCGGGCATATTCATTGCGGTGACTCGGACTCAATTTCTCAAATGCGGCCCGGGCATTGCCATTTTGACTCAACATCTCAGCGAGTTCGTTAGGGATATCGATTACGTCTGTCATATTTTACTCCCAATCTACACTGTGCGGGTTCCGGCCCCACAGATCACTACATTATCCTTCAGCGTGTTGACGCCCGAATCTATGAAAAGTTGCACGGGCGACAGATCATGGAGGGCT
>JAOUGF010000331.1 GCA_029857925.1 Gammaproteobacteria bacterium | reverse complement strand
CCGACATTGTTCCGAATTCAAAAGAAATCTCATTGCAAGAAACGTTTACAGTTGAGTAAAATTTTACGAAGCAAGGCGGCGGTTGATTTCAGGCAACTGCAACGGAGGACTTATCGTTGAATTCAGAAACTGTATTGTGGAATTGGTAGTTTCTATAATTTACGGTGCAGCCCAACTCACTTTATGACGTTACCGTGCTCCGTTTTTTCCATTAAAATCCACTCTTTCATGGTGCAACATCTAGTTTTCGCTGCAAATAGATGCCCGCCGCACACTACAGTGTACGCCCTCGATTTATTGCAAATGAGGTACGATGACAAGAGTCAATTCGGGCAAGCAATTGACGTCAATTGCGCGCACCACACTCCTTACTGAAACGGCCTCACCTGCGTATGCGTAGACACTGAAGGCCACGTCTAGTATTCGTAAAATAAACGTGAAACACTCGACTCATGTGCCAGGTAAGGACTTGACTGTGGGTATGCAGACGTCTCGGCACCGTCTAAAAGTCCAGACTTACAAGATCGTCCCCAACGGGGGAGCACGGCGGTTCCTAGACAATGCGTGTCCAGTAGCGTGTTATATTTCCGTATAAAGGGCTCATTTGTATCACGGCGACTTTCACGTTGCACTAGCAAATAGATATCGCTGCCGAAAAATCTGTGGGCAATCAAATATGCGTATAATTTATAACAATATAATATATACGTGTATATGATTATTTGCATACTTTTCTTTCGAATCTGACACCTGTTTCACACTAAATTTTTGACTTCGTTAAAGAATATTTATTCGAACCTCGATAACAATACGATAACTTGGCTAATTGGAAACCTCTGGTTTTCAATACAACCAATTCGATTACCCGCATTGGTCGCCATAAGTATCGATTTAAGCTTCGGAATTGAATTTCTACTTCAAGTCTACAAAATTTAACCAAGGAGCAATCGTTATGCATACCGTCAAGGTAATAAAAGTTACTCAATTTGCCATCGCCTCTGTCGCACTGATAATGATTGTCGCGCAACCAATTGCGCGCGCGGAATTGCCCGCCCCTATGCACGCAAAAGTCGAGCATTACAAAAAAAAGCTCACGACGTGGGCCGCTGATCCTGTAGTCGTAAAAGCGGCGAAAGAAGCTAATGCGAAAGAAGGCGGATTAGAGCCAGGCATGACCAACTCAAAATGGGATGAGTTGGCAGATCAAGACGTCAAGGTTACTCAATTTCAAACCAGTGCCGCAGGCAAACTTCTAACAAATTTGGAAAAAGACAAAGGTATCAGCAAATTGTATTTACGTGACGCCAAGGGAAACCTAGTGGCGTCGAGCGCCAACAAACCGCTGATATTCAATGTCAGTACCAAGCCTGCCTTTATTAACGGCATAAAGGGCGCGTGGGCGGCGGGAGAGATCAAACCTGATCCCACTACACAGGTCAAAGGGGTCAATATGGCGGTACCCGTCCTTGACGGCGGCAAGGTGATCGGCATACTACAATCCAGCGTTGTTGCGGAATAGGCGACGCCGTATAGCTGGGCGTATGCGCAATACGCCCAGCTTGTTTTACCTCATCGACATTGTCGCATAATAAGGAACAATATGATGGTTCTTAACAATGTTTCTGTGCGTACGCGTTTGAATGTTGGGTATTCGATCATACTATTATTTACCGCAATTATTACCGCGATCGGTCTAAATCGCATGGAATTCATTGCCAATAGCCTTATACAGGTCACCGACGTGGATTACGCTATGGTCGCGCAAATCAACAAAATGCGTGACTCTGTACGTTTTCAATCTGTCGCACTGCGCGATATCGTCATGCAAGAAGACCTCGCTTTTAAAAAACGTGAATTAAAATTACTGAAAGAGGCACGTGTACGCTACAAAGAAGCCGCAGATGGATTCCACAAACTCGCCGACGAAGGAAATGCTGAAGTCGTTTCTGCCTTTACTTCGGTGGAGGAAAGTGAAGAACGTGCGAAAGAGGCGGCGATGCTGGCCACCGATTTGACGCTGGACGATAAGCACGCCGAGGCCGGCGAGGCGGTGCGTGAAAAAGTGCGTCCTGCACAAATACAGTTAATCGAAAAACTCGACGCCCTACTATTATTATTAGACAAACAATCTAAGGCTTCCGCCACTGACGCGCGACAGGCGTATAAAACTGCGTTTAACAGTATGTTATTATTCGGATTGCTGGCCGTCATATTGGGTATCGTCATCGCTTATATCATAAGCCAAAGTGTTGTAACTCCGTTGCGCGCCGCCGCGCTTGTCGCCGAACGTATTTCAAACGGCGACCTGTCGGCGGACATCAAAATATCCGGCTCCGATGAAACCAGTCACTTACTTTCTGCGCTGCAACGTATGAATACTAATCTGGCTAATATCATCCGCAACGTAAAAAGTGCCGCCACGACTGGCGCGGACCTGGCGTCCAATCTTTCAGCGGCGACCGAGCAAGTCAGTACGCGTGTACAAAATCAATCCGACTGGATCATGGCTATGACCACGTCGATGGAACAAATGAGTGCGTCAAGCAACGAGATTCATCAAGGTTCTGCCGGGGTATTGGGCGTATTGAATACCACCAATGAAGTGGTCGACAAAAATAGTGAGGTCATCAAAACCTCAATGGAGGCCAGCAAACGCGTTGCGATTTCCGTGGAGGCATCATTTGCGTCGATACACGAATTGAGCGATGCCATTCAAAAGATTACTGACGTCGCCAGCGTCATCAACGGCATTGCCGATCAGACAAATTTACTGGCGCTCAATGCCACCATTGAGGCCGCTCGCGCGGGTGAACAAGGTCGTGGCTTCGCCGTGGTGGCCGATGAAGTGCGCATATTGTCGCAGCGCACCGCGACCAGCACGGCAGAGATTTCAAATATGGTGGCGACTATCCGTCGCAAAACTATCGAAGCCGTTTCGGCAATGGACAAGGTTAAGCTTGAAGTCAGCGTCGACAACGGAAGGAATGAGCAGCTTTTCGGGGCCATGGAACAGATCGCTACAGCAGCGTCACAGGCGATGGCCCTCGCCCATCATATTGCCGATTCCACCCGTGAGCAAACCGCCGCAACGGAAGATATCGCAAAAAATATGACGAAAATTTCACACATCAGTGAAGAAAATGCTGAGACGGTTAAAAGTACCGCTGATGTCGCCACTGAATTAAGCCATTCCGCGGAAATGCTCGAACAACTCATCAGCCATTTTAGCGATATCCCGTCGTCACCTGCTGACGCATAAACTTCTAAACAAATCGCGGCCTAAATATTCTAGTCTCGATGATGAGGACGACCCCCCCTATCGACCACCACCACCCCTGACGGTCTATTGTTATTGTCTATCACGTGCGTTACCACGCTGCCCAATATCCCGCCGACGATAGCGCCTTCGACAAAACGATCGTCCTTCGCGGCAACCTTTGGTTGCACGGGTTTGGGCGCGGCCTTGACTTCGCTATGCGCAACCTGCGGCGCA
>JAOUGF010000329.1 GCA_029857925.1 Gammaproteobacteria bacterium | reverse complement strand
ATTGAATTTTTTGAGGTTCCCTTAACTTGGGGTTGACCCCGTCCTTAGTTAGCGCATAGTCTTGTGTCGTCTGCGTGCCATTACTCGACGTTATTTTTTAAAGTGACGGCGGCCTTTTTCTTATTTTTTTTGCGTTTCCAGGCCTTGCCACCGGCGATGCTGGCAAGTATCACGACACCCAAACCCACCAATTTAAGGAGTTTTATCACCAAGCCGATCAGTGTGGCGATCAAACCAAGTTTCTGGGCGGCTACCCCTGCAACTAGGACGGCCAGTCCAAATTCGGCAATCTTGTCGGTGTTGTCGTTAAAGTCACTATAGCGTTTACCTTCGTTGAATTCTAATCCTGCCAGTACCGTGCGCGCGAGGGGCTTGAGGGACTCGACTTCGCTGAGGTCCGTGACGAGGTTAATGCTGATAAATCCCTGGCGCCCCAACAATAACGTATTGTAATTGACATCTGCGTATTGGCTGTCGATCTCGCCGCGCTGACGCGACGCGACAGACCATACCAGGTGATGAAGTTGGGCGTCATATTGCGGCTTTTCCACCCAGCCGGTAATGTCCATTTCAGGGATTTGATGTTCGCGGCGCTGTAGATTTGCATTGTCAGCGCCGGCCTTTAGATCTTCGAGTAAATCTTCCGCATCCCAATGTTTGGCATCGTCGTCGCGCACATAACCGGCGTTGATATAACTGACGATCATCAACCAGCTGTCTTGGTCGGTTGAAATCGGCAAAATCAGGCCTAGCAATGTATCGCCGGGTTGATTGCCCATGGCCTCCATGACCCGTCGTGCCTGAAGTTTAGGCACAAAACCCACGCCCTCCGGCAATTTGAGCGTCGCTTGATCTGCAAGAATAACCTCGGTAGGCCCGTTTTTCATCACCAAATTGGCGGCCTCAAATGCCGCCTCGAGCTCGGCGCGAGGTTCTTTTTCAGTGGGGGGCGTGCCGCGAATAATTTCAGTGCTAGCATTCAGAGGGAACGCAAACAGCGTGTAGCTGCAAAGCAGCGCAATCCAACTGTTCTTACATAACATAGCTATTTTACCTGCTTGAAGGAGGAACGTCCTGTGTCAATGTTTTTGTCTCAAGGGTGTACACCCCTCCGTGCGTACCCTACCCCGACGAGTACGCATGTTACTCCTCTT
This sequence comes from Gammaproteobacteria bacterium, assembly GCA_029857925.1. Lineage (GTDB taxonomy): Bacteria > Pseudomonadota > Gammaproteobacteria > S012-40 > S012-40 > CAKKRP01. Next base: position 2,364 of record JAOUGF010000329.1, on the reverse strand, counting down.
GTGTGTCCTAATTCAACGGTTTTACAGGGGTGTAGAGCAAGTGACTACCTTCTATATTTGACGCTATACTGGCTGGCCCTGTTTCACACGCAGTTGCAAGACAGGGTGCTAGCAGCCCGCCGGACTTAGGACCGATCTACCGCGGAAAAGCCATTTTGGCGATATTTTTCGATCGTTTGAGGCGAATAGTCACTATTTACCAAAAGGATCGAAAAGTCTGCCTAATACTGACCTTCCTCCGCTACGATGACCTAAGTCCAACAGGTTGTGAATGGGCCTGGTTAGGTGCACGCATCGGGCAATGGGGTAACTTTACAAGCAGGTGGCTATTATGGCGCGTATTTTGGTATTTGGATTGATGTGGATGACGTGGGCTATGCCGTCGGCATTCGCTGCAAATGGCGATGATATTGTCGGCACCTGGGTCACTCAAGGTGGCGAGTCGAATATTGAAATATCCCGTTGTCAAAGCAAATTTTGCGGCAAAATCGTTTGGATAAAAAATCCTCACTATCCTCAGGATGATGCACGCGGTATGGCGGGGCAAACCAAGGTGGATAGAGAAAACCCTGAGGTTGCATTGCGTTCGCGCCCGCTCATGGGTTTGACCATGTTGGACGGGTTTGTTTACGCAGGGGAAAATACCTGGGAGGACGGCAAAATCTACGACCCCAAGACCGGCAAAACCTATAGTTGTCGCATGACACTAGAAAATAATCAACTCAACGTGCGAGGTTTTATAGGCTTTTCACTACTAGGCCGAACGACGGTATGGACTAGAAAATAATCGGTGCCACCGCAGCGATCATTATCAGTGGCGCTCGCCATGGGGGAGTAGTTTGATCTACACTACACTGATACGCCGAAACTAATAGCGCGGTAATGGCAGTGGGGATAGGGATATGTTGAAGTATACGACGCGAAAATTCGCCGCATTGGCGATGGTTGGAAGTGGGTTGCTGACAAGTTGCAATGCATTGGACGCCACGACCGCAGTTGTTGGCCGTAAATCTAATGCGGGCGTCAACGGCGGTGAGCGGGTTATTTTACAGTGTCGCACCGATTGCAGCGAATTGGCGACTGCAATTACGGCGCAAGGCGGCCGTGTGGTCTATCGCTTTCAAAATGTAGCCGCATTGACCGCGGAAATACCGCCAGGTGCAAGCGGTAAAATTTTATCGTTGCCTGCCGTAAAGGCGTCCGCGAAGGACTATCTATTGACCGTGCCGCCCGCCCAGAGGGATGCCCGTCGTGAGAGTGGCGCAACGGTCGAACGCAAACGCAGCGCAAACCTAATCGTAAGGGCCACCGCCAATAACTATAATACCTTGGGTACAGGTATCGAGCAGTTGCATACGCAAGGGTACACCGGTAAAGATGTAATCGTGGCGGTAATCGACTCGGGTATCGCGAATAACCCTAAAAAAGTACCCGCGCTTGCCGGTAGTGTGATCGGCGGGGAAAATTTTGTAAGTCTGCCGTCAGAACCGTCTGCAACCAGTACGCTCAATGATCCTCACGGTACGGAAGTGAGTAGTTTAATAGCCGGGCATGCGATCGTCAGCCTGCCAGGAGATGACCCGCTGTCTCTTGCAATGGCGGCGCACGCGCCAGAGAGCGTTTCTCTGAGCGATAGTGCGATAGACATTCCTGTCATTGGCATGGCGCCAGAGGCGAAACTGTACGCAATAAAGGTGTTTCCGGCCAACGGTGACGGTACACCCTCGTCCATTGTGCTAATGGGGATGGATCGCGCGCTGACACTCAAGCGCAATTTTAATACCGGTGGCAGTAAGCGACCGGTGTCGGGTAGGGGCACTGAAGACAGCCCTTACGTCTATGATGCGCTGAATATCCAGGTTGTGAATCTAAGCTTAGGCGGCGATGCACTGTTTCCAGGGTTTGAGGTTGACGACTTATTAGTTACGGAGATGCTGAACAATGGTATCGTCGTTGCGGTGTCGGCCGGGAACGAAGGGCCCGCCAATCTAACGATAGGCAGCCCGGCGGCGGGTTTCGGCGCATTGTCGGTGGGTGCGGTCAACCTCGCGATACACGATAGGGTTCGTGGAGAACTACGACTAGGACCTGGGCAAGGGTCATTGTTCCGACCGACAACCTATACACAATTGGCATCCTTTAGCTCACGCGGTCCCTTACCCGATGGTCGCGACGGCGTACACCTGGTCAGCAATGGGGTTGGCCTTGTGATGCAGGGCGCGAGTGGTGCAATGGCGCTGGCATCCGGTACATCTTATTCCGCACCATTGGTTGCGGGGGCAGCGGCGACCTTGATTGCAGCGGTGCCCACGGCCAACAGTCAGCAGGTACGCAGTGCCTTGGTGGAGGGTGCCGATCCCGGTG
>JAOUGF010000328.1 GCA_029857925.1 Gammaproteobacteria bacterium | reverse complement strand
GGTGTTACTCCCTGGCGGGGCGGTAGCCGCGCCGGAATTGAAAGGCGATCCGGACGAACTGGCGCGTTATTTAGTAGATGACAAAAAAACCGTCACGCTTTATGGTTTTGGCGAAGAACGTATTTATGCCAATCACGCGATCGTGTCCTTGGTCGTCAAAACCAAAGAATCGAAATTGCTGCAGGCATTGGAACAAAATACCGCGATACGCAACCACATCCGCAATAAACTGTTGGCCAAGGGCATTACCGCCGACAATATTCAATCCTCACGCTATTCTTCCACGCCCGTGTATTCCAGCTTTAAAGATAAGCCCACCAGTTACGAGATCAGCAACGAGGTGAAGATTACGATCGTGAAAGAAGAAGAAATGCTTGCGGTGGCGGATATTGTCGATAATCTTGAGCAGGTCTATTTCGCACGCACCGAGGCCAAAGACACGCTAAAGCGCGATTCGCAAGACAAGGCCTTGGATAAGGCGCTGAAAAACGTATTGGCGAAAAAACGCTTATATGAAGAGGCGCTGGGAGTCACCTTGGTCGCATTGAAGGTGAATGATCAAGGTGTTGCGCAGGACGGCGTCAACGTGGCGGGTGCGGGCAAGTTCAGCGCAGCGAATGACAGTGTGTCCAGTATGACGGTAACGGATAGCGGCAAGACGTCAAATGCCGCCGGTCGTTTCGGCGAGATTAACTATCAATCCAATATCGGCGTAACCTATTTGATTAAACCACGCTAGTGTGACGCGTGCCTAATTTAAGTCGTTGGCTTTTCCAGCGTCTGTACCTCGCGCAACGTATTGCGCTCATTGGCGACCGCCAAACCCTTGCGATAATACGAAAGCGCCAATTCGGGCTCTTTCAGTTGTTCCAGCAGCTTCGCCAGCGCGTGGTAGGCCTCGGGGGGGGCGCCATTTGCGATGCTCGTCTCCAGCGCGGTGCGTGCCTTGCCCCAAATCTTGCGGCGCAGACACAAACGGCCGACGGTGAGCAGCACGATCGCATCGTGCGGTTTGTCTTTTAACCAACGTTCCGCTGTCACGAGTTGTTCGTGGGCGTCCGCACCCTCGACCAGGCCGTACAGATACACCAGGTGTTCATTCCAGCGGCGTTTCAACGCGTCACGCAACATCGGTTCGGCGGATTTGGTTTCGCCCAGCGCAAGCAACTGTCGCACATAGGCCGACAAAACGCCGGGGTCATGGCGCAGCGTATCGGGCACGCGCTGCCACATCCGGTCTAATGCGTCTGCATCGCCGGTATCGCCCGCCTTGTCGACCAGCGCGCGATAGCAATCGCGTTCAAGTTGTATCGCCTCTTGAGTGTCCATCACTTTATATCGGCGCAGGTCAGTGCCTAACGCCAGCAACGTTTCCCAATCACCGAGTTCGCGATAGGTGCGCACCAACAATTTATGGGCATAGACGTGTTTAGGGACCTTCGCTCGCACACGCAATAACGTCGTCAACGCGGCCTCGCGTTCACCGCTGTCGAGTTGCAGCTCGGCCTGCGCGATCGCCACGGTTAAACTGTCGGCGGGGGCGTGTTGCGCGGCCAGCCGCAGATATTCGTCGCGGCGCTCCGGGGCGTCTTGTTCTTGCGCGGCGCGCGCGGCGGCGAGGTAGTTAAACACCGGCGTTTGGCTCGCGGCGGCGGCGTGCGCCAAGGCCCGTTCGGCATCCGCCCAACGTCCCTCAACTTGCGCGACCAGGCCTTCGTTCAACGCATCCGCCGTCACACGCATTTGCCGGTGACGCCACCAATGGCGCAGGCGCTTGGGCAAGCGCCACAGCCATTTCACACCGCGCACGCTGGAATAACTGACAAACAGCAATAACAGCAGCAAGATAAAAAACGCTGTGAAGGACATCTCTATCGTCCAGTGTCCCATACCGAAAATGGCGTAGCCTGGATCGCGTTGCACCTGTAACGCGAGCGCGACCAACAGCGAGAGTCCGAGGAGTGATTTGAGTAGCAAGGCCATCGTCAATTAGCTCGCATTGGAGATCGCCAGGCCCAATTCCTGGGCGCGCCGTTGCACTTGGCGCAGCGATCCCGAGATATCGGGCAACGGGGGTTGCACGTTGAATTTCTGCAATTCGGCGACGCCGGTCAGCGCCCCCGCGACGGCGGGGGCGGCCTGATCAAAATATTCCCGCAGCCATTGCGCGGCGGAGAGTAAGGCGTGTTGATACGCGGTTTGATCGTGCAACAACACGGCGAGGCGCGCTTCTTCCAGTTTGATACGCAGGTTTTGCAACAAATAGACGGTTTGATCCGGTGCCAACAACGGGCCGATCGGTTTTTCGTGATAGCGGATCACCACCAATTGCCGGAGTTCCGTCCAGATCGCGGCCACCCAATCCTGCCAGGTATGCAATGCGGCGTGGGGCGAACTCGTGCTGGTCACGGTGGGGCTACGTTGGCCGCGCAAAGGCAGGTGGTCTACCTGCGCCGCCAAGCCCTGCAGCTTGGTTTGCAGACCGGCGGTATCGATGACCGGCACCGCGCGCAGGCGCACGATGTCTTCCGCAATAATGCGGCGTATCACGTTGAAACTGGGGTCGGCGGCATTGCGTAGCCGCTCATCGGCGAGGTGCAGGGCCTGCAGCGCGCCCGTCGTATCATACGCGAATTGTAGGCGCTGGTTCGCCAAATCGAGTAGATTGGCGGCGTCCAACACCGCGCGTTCACGCGCCGTGCGCGAGAGATTTTGCGCCAGCGTTTGCGTGATCGCGGAAAGTTCTTCGGCACGCGTGGCGCTGATTTTTGCTTGATCCGCGATTTTGGTTTCCAGTTGTTGGATTTGCCCCACCAAACGGGTTTGCACACCCTCTAAATTTAGTTTTTCCGCGCGGTCTACGATCAGCATATACGCGACCACGCCGACCGCGATCAGGGCCAAGCCCAACGCGACCCATGAGGGCCCTTGTGCGATCAAGGCACGCGTATTGCCAGTGGTTTCGGCGGTAGAAAGCGGTTCTTCCATTGCTTTATCCTGCATAGTGTCGCCTTTGATGGGCTGCGTGCTGGGCAAAAGTGCGGCAACGTGGCGGTGTTGACGATAAATAGTACTCGATACGCGCGGTTTGCCCAACAAGAATTTATCACCAACTAATATAGTCTGCTATCTTTGTAAGGTAACGCGTGCGGAATAGGATGTTCAAACCCATCAAGGGAGATTTTAAATGAAAGGGTGGTGGATACTGGCAGGTGTGTTGTGGGTCATCACCGCACGCGCCGCCGAACCTGCAATGATAGAGTTTGGGGTGTTGCCGGTGTTGAGCACGCGCTCTAATATTACACTCTACGAACCCCTGCGTGACTATCTCGAGCGACGTGTAGGCAAAAAGGTGGTGTTGACCACCGCGATCGATTACCGCAGCTATGTCGCGCGCACGCAGCATCGCGAGTTTCAATATTTGGTGACGGCCCCGCATTTTGCGCGTTTGGCGCAGGTCGGCGCGGGTTACCGCCCGATGGTGCGCGTGAAGCGCGATCAACTGGCCTTATTGTTGAC
>JAOUGF010000008.1 GCA_029857925.1 Gammaproteobacteria bacterium | reverse complement strand
GGCCATGCGCCGCGAAGGCGCCGAGCTTGCCTTCACCTATCAAAATGACAAGCTGAAGGAGCGTGTGGAGCGCATGGCGGCGGAACTGGGCTCGGAAATCACCATTCCGTGCGATGTTAGCAGCGATGAACAAATCGAGTCGGTGTTTGAGCATTTAGACGATTATTGGGATCACTTGGATATCCTCGTACACTCCGTTGCCTACGCACCGCAGGGGCAATTAGAGGGCGATTACCTCGACAATGTCACGCGTGAAGGATTTCGTATTGCACACGAGGTGAGTTCTTACAGCTTTGCCGCGCTGGCCAAGGCTGGCGCCAAGATGATGGAAGGTCGCAATGGCGCCTTATTGACATTGAGTTACCTGGGCGCAGAGCGCTCCATGCCCAATTACAATGTGATGGGCCTTGCGAAGGCCAGCCTGGAGGCCAATGTGCGTTATATCGCCAGCTCATTGGGGCCGGACGGCATTCGTTGCAATGGCATCTCCGCCGGTCCGATCAAGACGCTTGCAGCGGCTGGCATCAGCGGTTTCCGTAAAATGCTCAACCACATCGAAAAATATGCGCCGATGCGCCGCAATGTCACGATCGAAGACGTGGGTAACGTCGCCGCGTTTTTATGTTCGGACCTTGCTGCGGGCATCACTGGCGAAATCACCTATGTCGATTCCGGCTACCGCACGATAGGCATGACGATGCCGGACGCGGAACCGACCAAGGAAGAATAAAGTTGCGACGAAAGAGCGGTGCGTTGCGCAATGCTGCGATAAGCGTTTGCGCCGCGCACGCGCGGCTTGTTGACCGATGGCTTATTGTTTTGTGACGGTATATTCAAAGCCCACGCCATTTTTTTTCCATTCTTCGCCACAAGTGAGATTAAATTCGATCCTCCACACGCCTGTGCTGACAAATTCCAAACTGTGCGTTTTATATATGCCCGACCGTGACTGCTCTGGCACATCCAACCACGCCACGTCCGCCGCACCGCTCTCCAATGGAAATTGCCGATATTGCACTTGGCACCCGGTGCCCGCGCTGCGCTGCTTACGCAACGTCGCATATAACTCCGCTTTTTTCCCCATCACCAACGGGAACGGTTGCAAAGTCAGTGACAATGCGGCACCCTCGCCGAGATCACGCGTGTCTGTGCGTTGTTGCATGTGGCACGCACCGACACCGACCAATACCCATGCAACCGCGAATTTCAACCCTCGCTGCGCCCACATACGCCCCCCGTTTCGAATACATTACTTTTCCCAATCCCGCGCCCCTCATCCGGCAGCCCGGATAAGGAGGTGCATGCAATGATGTGATGAGTATAGCAAGAAAGTAAAGCGTATTTTACAGGAACCGTAAACGGTGTTTACAGTGAAATGGCGCTGAACCCCATCAGGAAATTCGCGATAGTATCTTCATACAATTGGTTGGCGTCTTTCATTTGCGCCCGCGCGCGCTCCTCCGTCAAGCCGGTAACCTCCCACGCCGCCGGATCAAAGACCGGTTGCTGTTCGTTAAAGATGATACCGTATCCCGCCAATTTAGATAAATTATTCGCAATGTGCACCACCGCCACTTCTATTGCATTTTCCTTCGCCAACGCGGGCGTATGGTGAAAACGCGTCACATCCTGAAACAAACTCGGTAACCGCCATTGCCGTAACAATTCCGCGCCGACCTCCGCATGATCTAAACCGAACACCTCGTGCTCCGCAATATGCAACGAAGTCCCCGACTGATACACGCGACTGAACATGACCTTGACCAGTTCCGGTATGCGTATGCTCATCGCCAACAATCCCACGTCGTGCAATAATCCGGCGATAAATAAACGTTCCGGATGCAAGATAGGTGTACGACATTTGGCCGCGAATTGCTGCGCAATCAACCCCACGTGTATGCTATGACACCAAAACGTATCCATGTCCCACAATTCGTTCGGCATTTTTGAAAAGGTGTTCATGACCGAGGTCGCCAACACCAACTCGCGTAGTTCTTGATTGCCGATCACTGTGATCGCGCGCGTGATCGTTTCCACACGCGACGCAAGCCCGAAAATAGGACTGTTGGCGATTTTAAGCAGTTGCGCCGTCAATCCAGGATCTTGACTGATCACCGACGCTATTTCATTCGATGTATAACGATCGCTCCCCGTCATCTCTAAAACACGAATACATACATCAGGTAATGTCACTAAATCATGTAAACCACTGACCAGTTCCTGTACATTCATATTTATAATTCCTGCATCCTCAGGCCTATCGAGCGGGACATCATCGCTAAATGCCCATACCCTGATAGTATCGCCCGGCGACAGCGTTTCCTTAAATGAGTGCGGCAAAGTCGCTTGACAGCCCCGCAACACTCGCATAAAGTGCGGTAAAATAAACACATAATAGATTGATCAAGCGTTGTTTTTTTACGACAAAATGGAAAACGCTAGGGGGCGTAGTGAGACTCGACAGCTTACGTAAACAAACGATTTTGGGCGTGATTTGCTGTTTCTGCATACCTTTATCGTTGGCTGCGGGCATCGGCGCGGACATCCCGTCCCCCAAATCCATTCCTCGAGCACCTATAAATCCGCGCAGCACGACGCCGAGTGTAACGCCTTCCGTACCCGAGGTCGGCGCGAACCCTTCACCCGCTGCCCCGCTCGATTCGACAAGCGTATCGCCAATCTCACCCCCACCCTTGGTGGTGAATTCGCTCGATATGCTGGCTGCGGCTGGCAATATATTTCCCGATACCGTAGACGACGCCGCTGCGGACGCGCGTAAACCAATTTTAATTACGCGTGAAACCATCGAGCAATTTTACAGCTATGATATCTCTGAACTGCTGCAAATGTACCTAAACTTGGACGTCCGTCGCGAAGGCGGCGCGGGTGCCGAGTCTGATCTGTTTTTTTACGGCGGCGACGAACGTCAAATCGTCGTCTACATAGACGATGTGCGTGTGGATGATATGGTCGGCGATATACGCGCGACGTTTCGGCAACGTTTGCGCGGCAATATTTCCTGGCAATATATACCGCTTTCTCAAGTGGGATGGATAGAGATTCGCCACGGTATTGAGGCCACACGCCAAGGCGCAAACGCCGTTTCCGCCAGCGTGCATATTTATACGCGACGCGCCTATACCAGCGGTAGCAGTTTCGGGGGCATGGTCACCAATCAAGGCAGCTATGGTATAGAAGGCGGGTATTACGGCAATGAAAAGGACTTTCAAATCGACGTCGCATTGACGAGACACGGCGGCATCTCCGCAACCAATGTAAATAGCGTTGCGTACAATGACGATATAGATGGCGCCAGTCAATTTACCGCACGCACTGGTTATCAAGGCAAATGGACACCTACGCTAGCGTTTGATTTATCTGCCCTCTTGCAGCAAGATGTCAATGACTATGATCAAGGCCAGGTCTCGACTGGCTGGCAGTACGGGCGCGCCGCGATCAAAACATTTTCCGACACTTCACGCTGGCAGCAACAATTTCATGTGGCAGGCTGGCATAAGTTATTTCAATACACCGATCTACAACAATATAAGCTCCACACGGCCCACGCCGAGGCTGTATGGGATCACCGTATCCGCATTGGCAAACGTTCAATGTTGCGGATGGATGCACATTTTTTCGCGGATGGAGCGCATCAAACCAATGTGACAACCGGGCGAATTGGGATCGACAAGCGGGTGATGAGCAATTCTGGTTTAAACATGACCTGGGACTTCCCTGCGTGGCGGAATTACATTACGCTGCAAACACGCTTCGATCACCACAACCTGTTTGGCAATATCGCGACCTACGGCGTACAATGGGGACGTCAAATATTTGTGCCCGAATTTTACACCACAGTGGCCTTGCACTCCGGCTACAGCACTCCCACACTACGTGACAGATATTTCACGGGCGAATCCGTCAATGGCAATTATGTCGGCAATAAAAACATCGGCTTTGAGAAATCCACTCAATTAGAGGCGAGCGCGCGCTACCAATTTGAACGCGATCACAGTGTTGATATTTTACTCTATGGCACGCGTATCGAATCCGTCGTTGACTATACCGGCAGCAAAAAGACACCGACAAACACCGAACGTTATGAATTATCCGGTGCACAAGCAAATTATCAATACCGAGAAAGCAATTGGCAGTTACGCCTTTCCGCTGACCAACAATTTGCAGAGGCCCGCCGCGCGGCGCTACCCTATCGACCTGGATCCAAATTTCTCGCCCAGATCACTCGACGGTTGGGAAGCGGATACACCCTTGTAGGTACCGGACGCTTTGTTGATGTACGCACCGATATCAACAAAAATACGCTAGATCCCTATGCACTATTTGATGTCGCACTATCCAAGTTATTTGGACGCGAGTACTCCGCCGGATTGGAGTTGTCGAATTTGTTCAATATGGCTTATGAAACGGATTACGGTTTTAATATGCCAGGCCGCACAATAAGTATACGCATGCGTTACGTGCCTCGCAATCGATAGGTATGTGCCCCGCAGGTTGGCTTGTTTAAAACCAGCGACTTTCACCCGAGAGCAATTACATTGCAATCAATACCCGAAATCGACCAGCATTTGCGCGATTCAACCGCCATCACTATCTGTCGCACCGGCGACATCAGTAATCATATCCGCGTACACGTCGCCAACCCACGCCATACACCAACCACTTAAACCCAAATTTTCCGTTAGACGTCGTAGCGAGTGCGATCAATTCATTGAACCTAGAATCGGCGGTTGGATGCCGTGGAGTGTGCGCTTTAGCGTGCGGTAAAGCGTGCAATCTGCGGCATAGCGCTCTCACCCTTTCGGTGTATGTAAAATTTACGAATATCTTATTTGTTTCTAATCGTTAGATGTAGGAATAGCGGTCAGCCGCCGTTTCTAGGTTGAACACGGCTAATGGAAAATCTGGATTGAAAGCGGGTTTTATAAATTTTTTCACTAGATTCAAAGAGCCAATTCACTAACATCTAAAATTCAAGTGTAATTTGAGCGAAACCCACGATGCCAATTGGAAAAACGAGACGTGTTCGCAGTGACAGGTTGGGTCTTTATATGCAAAGGCTGACAACCTCGTAGAGCAAAGGACGCTGCAGGATGTGGCTGTACTAACCAAGTTTTTTATATACGCAGCAAATCATCGGAATGACATCAAGCTGTCACACCGTTGACAACACATCCGCCTAAGCTACGCATAATCACTCAATCGGAGTCATTATGAGCACGCTAAACACTGTCACAAATACGCAACAATCCATGCCGTCACCGCGGTTCACGGTCACCATCGCAGCCACCCTGGAAGAAATTCGTGAATGCCAACGCCTGCGCTATGAGGTTTTCGCCAATGAAATGAAGGCGCAACTTGATACCCCGCTTGCTGGGCACGATGTCGATTACTTCGACGACTACTGCGACCATTTGTATGTACGCGACATGGATACGCAAACCGTTATCGCCACCACACGTATACTGACCAATAAGGCGGCGCACAAAGCCGGTTCTTATTATTCAGAAACAGAGTTTGATATAAAAAATATTGTCTCCGCACCGTCCAATTACATGGAAGTCGGCCGTACGTGCGTACACGCCCGCTACCGTCGGGGCGTTGGCCTTCACTACCTGTGGCAGGGCGTTGGCAACATCATGAGTTATCATCGCGCGCAATACCTATTTGGTTGTGTAAGTATCCCTCATCGTCCGGGTGATACTTATATTGCGAATATCATGCACCATATACGTAAAAATCACTACGCCCCCGGTTATTTGCGTGTCACACCGCGGATGCCGGTCAATTTGGAACGTGTGGATGATAGCGTACCAGTCGTATTACCTCCGCTGTTACGCACATATTTAAAAATGGGCGCGTTGGCTTGCGGCGAACCTTCCCTAGACGAAAAATTCGGCGTGGCGGACATATTTATTTTGGTGGACAGGCAACATATGAATCAATCCTACGATCGTCACTTCACCGGCGGACTGTGACATGCGCGTGACCATTGCGAGTGTACGTTTAATCTGTTTTGCGCTGCTTTTACTCTTCGGGTTGGCCATCGCCTTTACACTGCGGATATCGGCTGGAAGAACTTGGTACAGTCAACCTTTCGGCGCGGCGACAAAATTGTATTGGATGCGAATGGCGGCATGGATATTAGGATTGCGTCTCCAGAAATTCGGTGTCCTACCCGAAAAAGGCGCGATTTGGGTCGCCAATCACATTTCCTGGTTGGATGCGGTCGCCTTAAGCACCCTGTCACCTGTGAGCTTTATCGCGAAATCAGACGTGCGCAAGTGGCCGATCGTGGGCCAACTCGCTGCGCTCAGTGGTACACTATTTATTGATAGAAGCGCCCGGCGCGCCGTTTCGATCAGTATCACAGAAGCACGCGAAGTGCTAAATACCGGTATCAGCGTCGCTTTCTTTCCTGAGGCGACCACCACTGACGGGCATCGTTTACATCCGTTTAAGCCAGCGCTATTCGCAACCGCCAACGCCGATACACGCGTACAAGCCATTACCTTGCGTTATCAACCCTCACATGACGGCAGTGAAAATGCGCCGTTTATCGGTAATGACACATTTATTGCGCACCTTTGGCGTGTATTGCGCACGCCGAGAGGAATACGCCTCGAACTTATATTCTGCCCAGCGATCGTCAGCGCAGACCGTAAATTACTCGCACAACAAACCCAAAAGCAGATACGTGAAGTGTTGGAAGTGCATACACAATGGAGCATCGAACAAAAAACGGCCATGATCGCCGCACATGCTGCAAGTGAATTCGGCCAATAAACAACACCGAAGTCAGCGTTGCGCCTTTTTCCGTGAGGTCAAGGAAGGCGGACACGTCCCCTGGCCTTCCAACAAACTGTTTACCGTATCTACAAACTGGATGACGTTGATCGGCTTAGTGATATACCGCTCAAACCCGGCCTCTAGACCGCGGGAAATATCACTCTCCGTTGCACTGGCGCTAACCGCAACGACATGCGGTGTATTTTCCGATGGTTGCGATTGCAATTGCCGTAGCACCTCGTATCCGTCGATATCCGGCAGGTTAATATCCACCAGAATAAGATCCGGGCGGTGTTCGCGTGCCATCGCTAAACCCTCCCAGGGTGCACTGGCGCCCAGCATTCGCACATCGGCATGACGTTTTAATATATTTTCTACCAAGCGCAAATTTGCGGCGTTGTCTTCAATATACAATACCACGCGCTCCCCTTTCGTTGCGTTTCTCTGTTGATTGCCTGTCATCGGCGCCTCCTCGATTTTTAATTCTGGAGACGATTTTTCTACATCACGCATAAGTTCCATCGTCGCACGCAAACCTTGATTCGGAATGATCTCAACCGCCAATCCACCACCGATAATTTCCAGCAAGGTCTTTACCCCCCCAAAATTGTAGCCGCCATAAAAATACGCATTCACGTCCGCCATACCCGGGATAACGCCCTCATTCGCCCAAATCAGATCGATATTCTGCGGAATCGCGATATTTAAAACAAGACGTACATGGCGCGCGCCGACCGCCATTTCCAATTCAAGAGTATCACCTACGTTAGCGTGCTCTGACATCGTTAACAGTATGTTGGTTAGAATATGCACTAAACGTTCACGTTCCGCGAGTACTGCGGGCAGAATATCAGAGGTGCAATTCAATACAATCTGTACTTCGCGATAGCTCACCAAATTTTGCACTTTTTGGATACACTCTTGCACCAGGGGCATAAACGCCACGGATTCCAGCACAAATCCGTTCCCGCCGTTTTGGGGTTTCGCAAACTCAATCAGTTGGCTGATGCAATTTAACAACTGCCCGCCCGCTGTCATAATTTCGTGCACATTGCGCCGCTGATACGCAGGCAATGGTATATGTTTATCTTCTTCCAGCAATTGCGTATAGCCGAGTATCGTATTCGCCGGAATTCGCAATTCTTGTGAAAGACGCGTCACAAACGCTTGGTGTGACCGCTGCAGCGTTTCCGCATGACGTTTCACAAAATCCAATTCAATAGTGCGTTCGCGTATTTTCTCATTCAACTCTTGACAACGGCGGCGCCACGATTGCATGGATTGTACGTGCGACGCCAAACTGATCACTACAATAAAGTAGCCACACTCCTCCCCATTTTCATCCACACGTCGCGCTATTTCGACCTTGACGGGCACGACATCGCCGCAGCGATGTACCCAACTGCATTCTTCAATCACCGGACGATGTGTCGCAATTCGCTCAGCCAATTCGCAGAACACTCCACCGGCCCTCGCTTCGCCGAAAAAGAGATTATCGATGTGGTGGCCCTGGATTTCGTGCCCCTCGAAACCCAGCAAATTTTGAGCGCCGCGACTCCAGTCTACGACTTGCGCTTGGCGGTTCAATGTGATGATGGCGACCTGGTGTATACCCTGGAATAAGGCGTGAGCGGCAAGGGCCTGCCTCCGCTCCGCGTTACGCGAGTGCTGCAATTGGTCTTTTAATTCGATGAACACCTGATGCAGCCAATCCAATGAGCCGCTAAAACCAAAGCGCTTCCTTTTGGAAGGATTTATCGCGCGCAAGAACGCGTCCCACTTGCGCACCCACAACAACGAAACTCCCAACAAGAGACTAGAGGACAGCCCCATAATAGTAAGTGCAAATGCAAAACCGCGATCCCGGTTTGCGTGACGTATCGCTGCATAGTATGCACCGGAAATACCTAGCTGAATCTCCCCCAACGGGCGCGTGCGCCAGACCACAGGCACGCTCAGATGATTTTCACCCCCCGCCAACCAAACATCATGATTTAAACGATCATCCGACTCCACGGCCTTTGATGAGGGCACCCCAGAGAGTTGTTCACTCGACGCAGGCTGTAGTATTCTCACATACGAGATAGATGAAAGAATGGCTTCCGGTGCATAGCGTCGAAGTAATGCCTGTATGTGCGCAGTATCATCCTCTAAAAGCGCGGAGGATTGTATTTCCATGCGTAATTCACGGATTAACTCATCCGTTCGCGCCAACGTCGCGGACCATTGTTGCCCCGCCAATTCATCCTCTTCATATAGGATGAACCCTATAGCGGCAATGGCCTGTACCACCAGGCCCATCAATACACATTTCAGTGGGATCAACCAAGTATTATGCACACAGTATCCTTACCATGATGACAACATACACCACACACACTCCGTTACTGGTTCAATAAGACCGATAAATGAGCTGCACAGATTTTCGCTGCTTTACTTTAATATTTAACGTCACGATATCCGCACAAACACGCACCCGCTCAGCACAAAGTCATCCGAGACGTAGATTATCTTACATAATCGCATAAGCCACGCCTGCAAACAACGCGCAACTTGAATAAACGACGCCCCAATACTAGGAAAATATTTGACTATGCCCTCATTTAGCATTAGGTTAGGGCAGACTTTTAGTGCGCCTAATGATACCCCAATATCTTATCTGGTATTTACTGGCTTTGAGGCGCGTCTACCGCCGTTATTTTGCAGTGTATAAATGATAGATTGCTGAAGGGAACGAAGTAGTGAAATTGAATTCTTGGACGCGAGGACAACATTGGCTGGCCTTGATATTGTTAGTGAGCCCGATACTTACCGGTGTCACCCTGCAGGCACAGATCGACACCGTCCCGCATCGTGACCACAGCGATAGCGAGGATTGCCCGGTCTGTCACGCCGACGCAAAACACCCCGGATTAAGCGCCCTTCCGAGCAATATCGATTGCGTTTCTTGTCACGCGCAGCTTGCCAGCACACAGACACAGGACGATGACAAGGCCGCGACGAAAACAACCCATGCGAAAAGCCATGACGCAAAGGACCCTTACCAAGGCATGTCACTACCGCCGTATTATTCAGAAACACTACGTGGTGAAAATCCCAATACCATGGTATTCGTCGCCGCCGGGCCGTTTATCATGGGGACTAACGATCGGCTTCCGGACGAAGCGCCGCAGTATACCGTCACTTTAAATTCATACTACATCGATCAATGGGAAGTGACGAACCTGCAATATCTGACATTTATCAACGCAACCCATCGCCGTTCACCACAACATTTTACCAATCGTAGTTTCCCCGAAGGCAAGGCCGATCATCCTGTCGTGTTTGTCTCCTGGAATGACGCAGACGCCTATTGCCATTGGGCGGGCAAACGCCTGCCTACTGAAGAAGAATGGGAAAAGGCCGCGCGCGGCGACGTTGGGCGCATCTTTCCTTGGGGCGATGAATTTGATTCTGACAAGGCAAACACGCCTCATCGTTGGAACGAGGCGCATAAAGACGGTGACACCTTGCCGGTCGGTTCATTTAACGAGGGCCGCAGCCCCTATGGTGTCTACGACATGACCGGCAATGTATGGGAATGGACCAGTTCTTGGTATACCCCACACCCCGGTAATCATCACATCAACGAGAATTACGGTGAAAAGTACAAAGTCCTAAAAGGCGGCTCGTGGTGGGATTGTTCATTTTACAAATGCGGTATTTCGGCACCGGCCTATAACCGCAGCTTTTTTTTAAAATCGACGCGTAATTCCAGTTTCGGATTTCGTTGCGCTAAAGACGCGTAACGCGCCGTTTATATTATGGTAGTTGGAGAGGAAGATATTGATGATACACATTTCCGTGCGTACAATTAGCCTGGCCGTATTCTGCGCTGCGAGTACTTGCAATGCCGGTGCGGAATCCGCTAACGCGCTTGAACAGGACATGGTACTCATCCCCGCAGGTGACTTTATCATGGGCAGTAACAAGCTCGATGATACATTAAAAAGCAAGGAATTCGGTTCGGTCAAACCTTGGTTTATGGACGAGCATCCGCAACATAAACAGCATCTAAATGCGTTTTATATGGACCGTTACGAGGTGACCAATGCGCGCTATCGTGCATATATCGCCGATGGGCACCAACCACCGGAATACTGGCTGGAAACGGGCTATATCGTGAGTATAAAACCCGAGAAACTGAAGGAGTTAGACGTCGAAAAATTACGCCGTTTGGCGGTCGAACGTTTTGATATCGACGCGGACACCCGCACCATGGACAAACCGCAATTACTCAGTGCGATCCAACAACATTTTCAAGAAATGGATGTACTGCCTGTAGTTTACGCCTCTTGGTTTGACGCCAACGCTTTTTGTCGCTGGGCGGGAAAACGCCTCCCCAGCGAGGCGGAATGGGAGTTGGCCGCGCGTGGGCGCGACGGCAATGAATTTACATGGGGCAATGATTGGGCCGCAGGTAAAAGCAATACGGGCGACCAAGAATGGCCGATGGGCGTGGCCCCGGTAGGCTCGTATCAAGACGACAAATCACCTTTCGGAATTTTTGACTTGGCGGGCAACGTCTCAGAATGGACGGCGGATTGGTACCAGCCCTATCCGGGCAGCGATTTTAGCAGCGCCGATTTTGGTCACAAATTTCGCGTTGTACGCGGCGCCGCCTGGGGTGGAAGCGGGCACTATGCGTTGCAACTCTATTTGCGCGGCGCGTATCGTTTCAACTTACCGGCGAACTACGCCAAAGAAGACTTAGGTTTTCGATGTGCGAAAGATGAGAAATCGACAAAATCGAACAAAAAAGCCAAGGCGCCTTTGTAAAGCGACGCACCGAATGTCACGCCCATTTCGACGATGGACGTGACTTGGCGTCACAACACCCCTGCATGAAATATCATACGCGGCAGCGCGTCTTTTCCTGTACCGTCGATTTGTATGCGCGTAATCCCTGCATTTGGCACATCAATTCGAAAGATGCGTTCCAACGGTATATCTAATACCTCGCGCATAATCATGCGTATTACCCCAGCGTGCCCCACCAACAAAATATGCTTACCCGTATGTCGGGCGACCACCGCACGCCACGCCGCCGCCACTCGCAGATAAAAATCGTCCAGCCGCTCCGCACCCGTAGGTGTAAAACGCAACGGGTCATTCCAGAAGCGCGTGATGGCGTCTGGATCGGTGCGCAGAATATCCTCCGCAGTCCGCCCTTCCCATTCACCGAAGCCGATTTCCATTAACTGCGGTTCGAACTCCAATGGCACACCCACCCGCAACGCCACCTCCTCCGCAAACGCACGACAACGAACCAACGTGGAACTGACGATGACCTGCCAAGGCGTGTGGTCGCCGATTGCATCGCGCATTTGTTGCCACCCTTTCGCGCTCAACGGGTCATCGCGATGCCCGCGATACATCTTGCCACCGACGGGTTCACCGTGACGTATCAAATCCACTACAGTTGCTTCATTCATTTCACGCTTCATCCAGTAGACCCAAGCCTCACATTATCCTACAATCCCGGACATGAGATCGTCTATATTCACACCGCGAAAAAAGCACACTGGGCGCAAAATAGCCGTTTCACTACTGATATTCGCGATGTTGTTTATCGCGTTCATTGGCCCTTGGCCGTTGGCCGATCTCCCCTATGCCGGCAGTACATACGCCGCAAGCAGTTATGCGCGCATCACCGCGTGGTCACCCCCTCACAAAACGGGCGCCCTCAGCGCGGGTTATAGCCAGGTCGATATCACCCCGCCAGTCGGCGTTCCACTCGCTGGCTATTCCGCTCGCGAACCAAAAGATAACGTCGGTCATCTGGCACCGCTTTATGCGAAGGCGTTGACCTTCAATAATGGGCACAATACAGTTACTTTTTTAAGCGCGGACTATTTATTGCCGCTCCCTCAGCTGGTCGATGCCATTTGCGCACGTGCACAGATTGCACGCGACGAACTCTATGTGGGCAGCACCCATACGCATTCAGGCCCCGGCGGATACGCACATGGCGTAATCGCGCGTGGCGCACTTGGAAATTTTGATTCAGTACAATTTGAACGCATGGTGAACGCCTTCGCTGGCATCGTCATTCAGAGCCGTCACGAACTGCACCCGATTGAATTGCACATTGACCAATATCAAATGTCGCCCGCATTGACGCGACTTTTCATTATGAACCACATGAACGATACCCCCGGGCATAGCACGCTGAACCTCGCGCGTATTTTCCACATTGATGGCGACCGAAAAAAGCCGTTGTCCGCATTTTTCACATTCAGCGCCCACCCCACTTTTTTTGGCCGCTTAAATCGCTTTGCGCACGGCGATTATCCGGGTGTCGTGCAGGGTGCACTGACCACGCAATTGGGCTATCCGGTGATGTTTATGGCCGGCGCCGTCGGTGGAAACTACGCGATGGGGTTGGGACGGCCACCGAGCGCCGTGCCCGGTGAACAACTGGCCCAAATTGACGATTTCAGCTCACGCTTCGTCGCAATGATGCGCGACCTCGCGCGCGATAACATCCCCGCCGACGTCACGCGGGTGATGCACGAAGAAGTCCGCCAAGCAGAGATCATTTCACATACCACACTGGTCGACCTTCCGCCGACGTCGTATCGTGTCCTCGGTGATTGGGTATTGAGTTCATGGCTGGTCGAACACCTGTTTCATGGCGACCAAACAGACCTCCAAATGACACGTATCGGCCCATGGATCTTATGGGGGTTCCCAGCCGATTTTTCCAGTGAGCTGGCGACAACGCTCGAAACCTATGCGCAAGCGCAAGGGTCGTTAGGTTGGGTAACCTCGTTCAGCGGAGACTACATTGGTTACATCATGCCTCATCACTATTACGCACAAGATACTTACGAAAGTCGTCGTGCGAATATTTATGGCCCCTGGGCGGGTGAATATTTTGTCGAATTGGCCACGCGTTTAGCGCTACACTCACAACCACAAGCCACGCCGTTTCCCGGGCCACGCTAACGGTATTAGGATTGCAGAACGTTAACTGTACATTCTCACCGCAATGGATGACCTGAAAATTTTATGTTGCAATATGCGATCGATACATTAATTATCCTTTTGGTGGTGCTAGATCCGGTGGGTGTCGTCCCGATCTTTGCGGCGCTGACCCATGGCGCGACTGAAGATATCCGCCGCCGTATGGCATTTAAGGGCGTCACTATTGCCGCGCTCATCCTCATCGGGTTTATGCTAACGGGCCAATATTTATTAGGCGTACTCAATATCAGCTTCAACGCCTTTCGAATTTCCGGTGGAATTCTTTTGTTGTTACTCGCCATCGAGATGGTATTTGCACGACAATCGGGTTTGCGTTCTACCACCCTCAGTGAAACGCAGGAGGCCGTGCACAAACCGGACATTTCGGTTTTTCCGCTGGCCATCCCGCTTATCGCCGGCCCTGGCGCGATGACGACGTTGTTACTTTTGCTGGGTGAAAATACGCAAGGCCTATTAGGCATTATCGTGCTTTGCACAATTCTTTTTTTCGTTTTAGGCGGCACGTTACTGGCCCTGCTGACAACCGGCGCGCTGATGCGGATTTTAGGTGAAACGGGTACCAACGTGGTTAGTCGCGTACTCGGAGTGATGCTGGCGTCGCTGGCAATACAATATATCTTAGACGGCGTTAGCGGCGCATTTTTTCCTGCCGTGATTACAACCGCATCTTAATCAGCGGCACCAATAATTCGTCTTCGGTGAGTCCGCCATGCACGCCCACTTGTGTAAACGCGCGTTCCGTGGGCAGATAATCTTTAATTACCCAGTTTCCGCGCATAATTAATACATAGTCACCGATACGATTCAGAAATTCCGCGTCGCCGACGGCATTGCCGAAATAACCTTGTTCCACCAAGATGCGGCTTTCAAACAAGGCCACACTTTCCGCCAAATGGGTCTCAATATAGCGTTTAAACGCGGCGTGCGTACCCGGCTTGACGTGGCAATATGTCGCGCGCGGTTCCCCCGACAACGGATGACGCAACATCGCCATTAGTTCGGGGTGATCGTTCAACACCAACTGATGTTCCGAAGACGTATCAATTAACCCATGATCGGCCGTCACCAATAACAGCGTATCCGTGCCCAGCAAGGCCTCTAATAAATATGCAAACGCGGC
>JAOUGF010000327.1 GCA_029857925.1 Gammaproteobacteria bacterium | reverse complement strand
AGCATGCCGGTTTGCCGGACTATATCGACGTGGTCGCCGCCGCGCATTGGCGGCTAAACGGCGGTGTGAGCGGTGCAGAGGTTCCGCCCGTGGCGCGTAAGTTCACGTTATTTACATTGGGTGAGGATGCCGGGCACGAATTATTGGCCGACGCGCAGATGGATATCGTCGAGTTGAAGTCGCTGCTACAGTTTTAATTTATTTCCGAATTTATACACCGGCATCGAAATAAATCTGAAAATCATCCCCCTTGCGGGGCTAGTGCGCTCTTTGGGTAGAGTATTAGGGCGAGGGGAAACCAAATTTTCGATGCTGGGTTGAAAAAATATAAAATATTTTATGTATCTGCGAAGCATTAACGTTCTGTTTTGGAGTAGGGCGCGCAGATCGCGATTGTATTGCACCAGTTTGACTTTACGCTATTGAGCCTATCATGAAAAACACAGAACAAGCCTTTTTGGACGCGGAAAACGAACTCGTCAGCGTACGTGACATCATTCGTTTTGGCGTCAGTCAATTTAACGCACATGATTTATTCTTTGGTCACGGAACGGCAGACGCGTTAGAAGAGGCGAGCAATCTCGCGTTGTTTGGTTTGCATCTGCCGTTTGATTTGCCGGGCCATTACATGGAATCACGTTTAACAAAGGCCGAACGCGGTGCAATCTTGAAGCTGTATTTGCGCCGCATCCGCGAACGCAAGCCTGCCGCGTATTTGGTAAAACGCGCATGGTTTGCGGGCCTGGAATTTGTCGTAGATGAGCGCGTGTTGGTGCCGCGTTCACCGATCGCGGAATTGATCGAAACGCGATTTGAACCGTGGTTGATCGACAATGAACCGCACAAAATTTTAGATTTGTGCACCGGCAGCGGCTGTATCGCGATCGCATGCGCGGTGGTGTTTCCGCACGCCCAGGTCGATGCGGCGGACATCTCCGAAGATGCGCTGGCGGTCGCCACGATCAACTGCGAACGTCAGGGCGTGCAAGATCGCGTGACCTTGATGCGCTCAGATTTATTTTCTGCCCTCAAAGGCCGCAAGTATGATCTCATCGTCAGCAATCCGCCGTATGTGGATGCGCAAGAAATGGCGGAATTGCCGCAGGAATATCGTCACGAACCCGCCTTAGGTTTGGCCTCAGGCGCGCAAGGCCTGGATCATCCGTTGCGCATCTTGCGCGAGGCGGCTGCGCATCTCAATCATAACGGCATATTGATTTTAGAGGTTGGCAATAGCGAGGCGGCGCTGGTCGATCACTGTCCCGGCGTGCCGTTCACGTGGCTGGATTTCCAGCGGGGCGGTCAGGGGGTGTTGTTGATTTCACGGGAATTGTTGGTTGAACATCAGGCGGCGTTTTTGTAGACGCCGCCTAGGGTGGCCGATGAAAAATCTACAAGAAGGAAATTTACTGTTTACCAAATGGGTGGATCAAACATCCCAGAAAGGGTTTCCTTGGCTGTGATCGTGTATTAGACAAAATTGCACTGCAAAGCTACTTAGGCGACAGATAATTTAATTTCCCATTGCTTCTATCGTGAGTATGGGGTTGAACGGTTCATTCAATTCTGGGATCGCCTCAAGTGTTTCGCGGATTTTGGCGTCAATTTTCATATATTGCAGTTCCGTTTCCAATTTTCCGCGTTCCGCCAAACAACATAAAAGCTCCATGCTATAGAATCCGGTATTCAAAATCTTATCGCCCATAAGCGCTTTCTCAATATTTTTGAACCGGGCGAATGCCATGAATGCCTTATTCACGGCATCTTCATCACAGCGTGTCATCGCTTTAGCTGCGAGGTACGTGAAGGCTACACCCCAATCACGTTTGCTCAAAGGCAACGAGGGTAGCACTCGAGCAGATACAGTGGTTTCCATACGCTTTTCATCGCATATCGCTGATTTGAGATTAGCCTTATCAATTGCGCGCAGCATTTTTGTATGCGCCAACAGCACAATTTCTTCGTTACCAAAATTATAATAATCCGAATTAGCATCCTCTTTACGTTCGGATGCTACAATTGCGCAGGACGCTGTTACAACTAAAATTATTGCAAATCTTCTAATAACCGCAACCATACATCACCGCCCGCCAAAATTCGTGCTCATCGCCGGAAAGATGCTTCGTATATTGATCAAAAGCGATATCTTTCACCTGCCTGCTTACCAAATTTGGTACAGACCGCATGGACTGCGACCACAATAACCAATCATAGTGGCTAATGCTCCAACCTACACCTAAGGGTTTACTAAAACCTTCCCTTCCAATGAATATTTTTGCCAACACGCTCGTGCCCAGAAACACAGTCAACATGTCACCAAGCTGTTGCACTTCCCTGATTTGATTGATCGCATCCAGGCTGGAACGATCAAATGAAAGTCCTTTGATTTCCGGGCATTGCATAGGGTGCCTCCCTGTTTTATCGATTTTTTCTATTTCTACTATTACCATAGTCCTGGGGTAAGAAGACTAGCATCGCAATCAAGCACAGTCAATCTGACCTGTCGTTACGCTGGGAACGAATTTTTTAGCAGCATCAATATGTCATAAATTGAACAGGTGTCAGCATGGCGATTGAGGGGCGTTGCATTCAGGGTTGTGCTGCAATCGATTTTGTGCTGAGTAATCTGTTGTTATTTAGCGACAATAAAAGCGATAGCTTTCATACTTCTTTACATGGCGCTTTCCATCGTAGCCAATTTCGCTATAATCATCCCAACGTTTTTTATTTCGTCGCTGCGGGCGCTCGTTCACCGTTGCCTACGCATGGGCCATTCAAGGAGTCTTCATGAAACTTTTTAGATTAATTCTAGCGACCGGTGTTGTGGTGTTTGGGATGTCCGCCTGTGGCGGTGGCGGCGAGTCAAATACCAATGCAACGAATCCTGAAACGCCTACGGTAAAAGAGCCGGTGCCGGTCAAGGTGAAGGGCGCCATCGTCGGCCTGGCGCAAGGCAGCAAGAATCTGGTATTGCAGTTGAATGAGGATGTGAATGACCCCTACACCTCGGCAGGCGCCTTCGAGTTCACCAAAACGGTGATGTCCGGCAAACCTTACCGCGTTACGATAAAAACCCAACCTTCACCGCCCGACGTCGCGGAAGGTGCGCCGGTTGCGCCCCCCCAACGCTGCGGCGTCGCCCATGGGCGCGGTGTGGCGGGGACGGTAGACATCACCGACGTGGTGGTGACCTGTGAGGCGGAAAGCTTGTCGCAGGTGAACGCGAACGCGCAGGCCGAAGCGAATTACAGCGCGCCGAAGGTGATCTTCGACGACACCGGCGACGGTCTGGCGGCGTGGCAGGCGGACGTCGGCGATGCGAAGCGCTTGATGGTGAGCTTATATAACCAATCGGCAACCGAAACCACTAGGAGTTGGAAGCCGGAAACGTATTTGGACGAATCCACGCAAACGGGTGCGTGGTCGTATATGGATAACATGCAGTTGGCGAAAAGTGCGACCGGGTATGCAGTAGCGTGGGTGATTCCGGGGGCAAACAACGTCAAACAATTACATACACGCGTGTATGTAAAAA